>JBAWZJ010000029.1:0-13315 GCA_037143085.1 Parachlamydiaceae bacterium
CGCGGGAGCTTTCAAGCTAGCCAAAAAGTCCAACTTTCAACAAGAAGCAGTATATACGAATGTTGATATTGCCCCTGCAATTTGAAGTCGAAAAGCGACAGAACCTGAATTATGCAGGAGATCTATTCTTCAGGCGGCACGTATCGTTGATCCCCAAAAATTGCGGACAAATCGACATTGTATTTTTTGTTATACTCTTCTTCAGCTTTACGTTCATGTACAGCAATGCTATGAGCTGTTTTAAAAGACTCTTTGCGCACATGCCAACAATTTTTGTTGTTGTCGTTAAGATCTGCAGCGTAATATGTGATAATTCCGTCCTCTATGCAAATATAACGGATATAAAGAGGGTCTACATAACGAGCATAATAGCTTTCACATGAAATATAAATTTCAAAATTAGATGGCAAAAAAACCAAATGGGAAAATTCTGGAACTAGATACATGTTGCCATTTAACTTATCCGTCATTGAATCTACAAGGTCTACAATTAATAAACGTGCCACTGAAGGATCCAGAAGCTCTTGAGTAGTATATTTAAGTTGAATGGTGTGAATCCCTTCCTCATTATAGAAAGTTTTTGCATCAGCCAACCGAAGACGTCGTTTGTGTTTGAAATTTACGGAAACCTCTTGGACTATAGCTGTAATTTCATCACAGTGAATAGACAGAACCGGAGGAGGAAGATCTACAGCTGGGGAACGAGGAACAGTATCTGTTCCATCACAAAACATCCGATCATCAACATATGAATCATCCCAACCATCCCAGCAAGTGCAGCCACTCAAAGTTAATAATAGAAAACACGCTAATGCTAAACGGGAAGACATTGAATAAACCTTGTGATTAGTTGCCACATTTTTATACCGAACGACGTTCGGTATACTCCATGTTATTGTTTTACTATATATTTGGAAAGCGCAAATGTTAGTCATATACTGGTTCCAGTTAAAAGTTGGATTTTTTGGCTGGAACCAGTATATGGGGTTCAACACCCCATCACTTTACAAACTCGCCTATCCTTGTTGGTTTACTGTAGGAAGCTTCCGTGCTTGCCAGTCAGACAACCCGCCACCATATTCATACACATGTTTATATCCCATTGCTGTAAGCCTGTCATAAAGCCAACCGCTTGCTGGACATCCAACACCTGCACAATAAACAATGACTAGAGAATTTTTGGATGGAATCAAAGCTTTAATTTCACTTTCCGCTGAATCAAAAGGCACCCACTTAGCATGAGGCAAGAGAGTTCCATCAAAATAAGGTTTCGAACGAGCATCTAAAATAACCATCTCTTCGTTTTTGTCATAAAAAGATTTCAACTGATTCGCTTCAATTTCAGTACGGTCGTGTTGATCGGCTTGAACAGCAACCACGGGCGCAGTCATTAAAAGAAACATTAGTAATGAACGTAGCATGTTTTTCTCCTCATTGTGATTTTTAAAAATAAACTTGTACCACGAATTAGAAATTACACGCCATCTCAAAGTATATAGTCCTTCCAACTGAAAGTTGGAATTTTGACTGGAACCATATATTTCACTTTAGCTGCCGCCAAAACTCAACCTTTCAATCGGAAAGATTTTTTAATGGAATTGGCTCAGATACCAAGTAACAAATCTCTTAATTCCTTCAGATAAACTGACTTTCGGTGTGAATCCAAGCAGTTTATTGCTATGACTGATGTCTGCATAAGTTTCCACTACATCCCCAGCCTGCATCGGCAAAAATTGCTTCTTTCCTTCCTTCCCAAGACTTTGTTCCAATGACTCCACCAAAGCAGAAAGAGGTTCTGGATGATTATTCCCTAAATTGAATAGTTCATGCCGTGCTTCAAGGTCTACAGCAGCAACTATACCATCAATAATATCATCGATATATGTAAAGTCACGGCGCATATTTCCAAAATTGTAAAGATCTATAGGCTTTCCTTCCATGATAGCTTTTGCAAATGAAAAATAAGCCATGTCAGGACGTCCCCAAGGACCATATACAGTAAAAAACCGAAGACCTGTTACAGGGATATTATACAGGTGGTGATACGCCTGAGCCATGAGCTCGTTACTTTTCTTCGTCACCCCATAAAAACTCGCTTGCTTATCTGTTGGATCCCCGATAGAGAAGGGTACTTTTGTATTTTGCCCATAAACAGATGAAGAGGAGGCGTAAGTCAAAAATATATGAGGGTACTCCCGGCAAATTTCTAACACATTTAAAAAACCTGTAATATTTGCGTCGATGTAAGCTTGAGGATTGACTAATGAATACCGAACACCTGCTTGAGCTGCAAGATGGACAATATGAGTGATTCCATCCTCTTTTATCATCTCATGGAGCAAATCGGTATTGCCGATATCTCCTTTAATGACTCGGACACCTTTAACATTTAATAATTCAGCACGTTTATGTTTAAGGAGAGGGTCGTAATAATTGTTATAATTATCAAACCCGACAACAAAGTCTCCTCTTTCAACAAGTCTCAGGGCTAAATGATAGCCAATAAAACCCGCAGCCCCTGTCACTAGAATGTGCTTACGAACCATATACCACCGGTCCCCTTACCTAACGTAATTTAGAAACACTAGTTTTTCTATCATGTTCGGTATCATCTCTTTTTTTAAATAAATAATCATTATGAGTCCCATCCCATAGGGGATTTGACTCTTTATTATAATTTGAAAAACATTCAACCATATCATACCCATTTCCAGAAAGCAAGGAGACGATTTCATCCTGTTCGGAAGGATATGTTTCAATAAGAAGATAATCGAATGTCGTTTTCTTAAAATCAATACCCTTCAAAATGTTCAATTCATACCCTTCCGTATCAAGACTAAACAGATTAACATGTCGAACTCCAAACTCATCTAAAATGGATTGTAAGCTTCTCATTTTAATTTCTACCATCAATGTCCTTCCAGACCTTAACCCATTGACACTAGACATCAACCGCCCGTCAAAATCTCCATACACATACGTGTTATCCTCTTCAAAAGAACCTAAAGCACAGTTAATACATATTGAACGCGGACGATTAAGACAAAGTAAAGAATATGTATTTTCACTCGGCTCAATAAGTATTCCCGTCCATCCATAATTCTCTTCAAGAAGCTTTGTATTCGACTGAGTAACGCCATCATGCGCTCCAGCTTCAATAAAAAAACCACCGCTCATCTTCATTTTAGAAATCAGCTTCCTGTCTAATGGAATCCCATCGAAGTCCCTCAGCGAATAACTTTTAGTCTTGTTGCCATAAACACAATCAGACACGAATCCCAGTAAAACAAAAAAAAACATCCTTTTAAAAAACTCATCTTTTTTCCCAGAAAATTTGCTTTTTAGGAAGCGCAATCATCCCCAACACAACGGAAAACCATAAACTAGTCAAACGAATCACCAAGGTTGTCGCGACAGCTACAGCTGCGGAAACACCATTGAGAATCAACAATTGCATCATTGTAAGCTCAGCCCCACCGAGTCCTCCAGGCAATAGCGTGATCCCTCCAATGACGAGAGAAAATCCATACACAAACGCAGCAGTAATGATGCCTATATCGTAACCTAATAGATGAAGCACGTAACAAAGGGCTGCAGCCTCTGCTGTCCAGGCCAAAACACCGAAACACAAACCTGTTAAAATCGCTTTTGCGGTAAAACAACTACGAAAAAAAATAATTGATTCAAAAATAAACTCCACAATATGCGCTCGCTTCTCCGTAAGTAATTTTCTTGCTATCCTTTCCAACCATTGAAGCCACGAATCCTTTTGGATCGCAAAGAAAATAAATGTAATAACAGCGACAACTAAAAATAAAACGGGTCTAGCATCCGGATAAATCCACAAACCGGTAGCTGCAAGAATTGAGACAGAAAGCAAGTCAGAAATTCTCTCTGAGAAAAATGCACCAAAACTCTTTCTAAACGGTATTCCATAATCTTTAAGAAAAACACTCCGAAGCGCTTCTCCTGCTTTACCGGGTGTCGTTGTCAAAGCAAATCCTGCCATATAAATTCTTAAACTTGGCCTCCATGCTATCCGGTGGCCTAAAACACCAAGAAAATATTGCCAGCGTAGAAAACGAAATCCGTAATTCACCAACGAAAGACCCAAGGCTATGCAAATACCCTTTAATCCAACTTGCCTGATGGCTCCAACAACATTTTCCCACCCTGCCCACAAGGTAAATAAAAAATAACCGAGAATGCTTAAAAGGATTGTTGCTATAAGAATTTTAAAATGCTTTCCACTAATAAAATGTTGGTGCTGATCTACATCTGATTGCTGTCGCATAAGCTCCTAAATAAAAAAACGTAAAATCTGATTATAATTCAAAACTCGGCATTTCTAACATGTTAAGCTCTTCGTGGACAAAACATTGCAAATTATTCAATATTAATGAGCACAAACCAATTTACAATGTTCTGTCCACGAAGAGCTTAGCATGTTGGAGATGAAACGTTCAGTATAAAGAGATGGAGCCTACTATATAGAGGAATAAAACCACTTGTCAATAATGAACCTATTTTCACTAAGAAGAACCCTAAAATCAACGGAAAATTCTATACCGAACGTCGTTCATATACAAATCCACAAAAAACAAACAGTTAGAACAAACAAAAACTAATTGACTTTATATAGGTTTTAAAATATAAGTATTTACTAAATAAATTTAAAATTGAGAGCAGCTACCATGTCCCAGTCTATTCATTTTCAATATAATCCTCTAGCTTTTCACACAACGCGAAATCTCTGGAATAACAACAAAAGTTCGTTACCAATAAAACTACCTAAACTAATACTTGCTGCTGCTCACGATATTTATGTAAAAAACCCTTATGATCTTATTATCGGAAACTGCAAAAATCTGATTAACTCCACTCAACCTTTATCAATAAAAACAAAAATCACCGTCAGTGCAACTATTGCTTTTAGCTCTCTTTACACCCTAATACTCTATGGTACAGCTATCCATTTAAGCGGAAGATGCTTGCTAAGCCTAGGTAACAAAACAGGGCTTAACGCGATGTCAAAAGTTGGCGAAATAAGCAAAACTTTTGGGAAAAATGTATTTCTTGCAGGAGCTGTTCCCATTTATGCTTTTGTTTACGTCGTACCAAAACATATCGCTAATTCCGTTCCAAAAGCCGCTCGTCTTATTACTGAAAAAGTGTCTTTTGCCGCCAACTGGGTTTTTAAACACTTCATCATCCCCATCTGGGAAAAGGCACTCCTTCCAGCAATTCAAGGGATTGTTAAAGGACTACGATTCGTAACAAAAAAAATAGACTGCGTACTTAAGAAAATAACAGATCTCGTCACCTCATCTGCAAAATGGATATTTCAACACATACTCACACCTTTATGGAATAAGACGATTCTTCCTACTTTAAAATGCATAAAGAACGCTTTCCGCTCAATTACCGATAAAATTTCTTTTGCCGCCATTTGGGTTTTCAAACATGTGATAACTCCAATCTTGGAAAAAGCAATCCTTCCAGCTATTGAAGCCTTCTCAAAAGGACTTCAATTTGTTGTAAAAAAAATAGACTTCGTGCTTAAAAAAATATCAGACTTAGTTGCTTCATCAACACAGTGGGTATTTCAACACGTGCTCGCTCCCCTATGGAATAAAGGCATTGCTCCAATTTTAAACGAAATAAAAAATGTAGCGCATTTCGCTCTGATAAAGATTGGCTCAGCTCTTCACAATATCGGCTTAAAAGTTGGTCGTACAGCAAGTTGGATATTTGAATATACAATTGTTCCTGCATGGAATAATTTTGTCTTACCTACCCTTCAAGCCACCGCTCGAACTCTTCATTTTGTCGCTAAGGCAGCGAGTCAATCAGCACAGATAATTTTACGAAAAATGATACGAGCAGCCTCTTTCGTATTAAAAAACATCGTTTCACCGATATTTAAAATAGTATCTGAAAATACATGGAAAGCTGGGAAAATAGTGTTTAATCATGTAATCAAACCTTTAGGTTCTTTACTATCAAATATAGGACAAAGGGTAGCTCATCTATTTGAACTCTTCGTCAATATAGTCATTATTCCGATTAGCAACGTTGTGACAAGCGGTTTTAGATCTATAAGCATCGGCTTATCGGAAGTCACAACAGAAATTGTGCAAACCGTCACATTCGTCTGGAATAGGATGGCACAACTAATTTAACCCCTATTAGGGGCAAGTCGGGTTTAAAATATCATTGGATTTTATCGTTTTCTGTATGATTTGGTCGGTTATACCGAACCTACCATACAGAAATCTGTGATCTCACTGACTCGGTGGTGAATATCCTATTACTCACAACGAGATCAACTAAGCTTCAATTATGTAATTTGGAAAACAAGAAATTTCATTTCTTAATAAGTGATTTATTCGAAAATGAAATTATCTGACTTTATACCGAATGTAATTCAAAACATAGCATTTCTAGCTGCGCGAAAATCCTCGCAGATCGAACATTGCAAGTTGGTCAGTATTACCAATTAGTTATGCAAGAGACTTAATGAATCCATTGCTTCTCTAAAAATCTCGTTTGGAACGATGTGCTGAAGCATCATCTAAACTTGTTCCCGTTATTGACAAATTCGATTGCGAAGAATAGCATGTCTTTGTTTAAGACTAAACGAGAGATTTTATGAAAGGCATAGTGTTAGCCGGAGGCAGCGGAACCCGTTTGCATCCTCTTACCTTGGGTGTTTCTAAACAGCTGTTACCTGTTTACAATAAGCCTATGATTTATTATCCGCTTTCCGTTTTAATGCTAGCGGGGATCCGAGAGATTCTCATCATAACAACCCCTGAAGAACAACCTCTCTTTAAACGGTTGCTTAAAGATGGGTCTGATCTTGGCGTCAATTTTTCCTACGCCGCACAACACAAACCTAATGGCCTTGCTGAAGCTTTTATCATTGGAAAAGATTTCATCGGATCAAGCC
The DNA here is from genome assembly GCA_037143085.1 of Parachlamydiaceae bacterium. Classification (GTDB taxonomy): domain Bacteria; phylum Chlamydiota; class Chlamydiia; order Chlamydiales; family Parachlamydiaceae; genus JBAWVE01. Next base: position 6,953 of record JBAWZJ010000029.1, read on the forward strand.
CTGTAGCCCTTGTCTTAGGTGACAACATCTTCTACGGAAACAACCTTGGAGGCCTTCTAGAAAAAGCTCGAAACAATAAAATAGGTGCTTCCCTTTTCGGATATGAGGTCAAATCACCAGACCGCTATGGAGTTGTGGAAATTGACGCAAACGGCAATGCTCTTTCCATCGAAGAAAAACCAAAAAAACCAAAATCCAATATTGCTGTCACAGGTCTCTATTTTTATGACAATAATGTCGTAGAAATAGCTCATCATATTAAGCCTTCAGCTAGAGGTGAACTTGAAATCACCGATGTCAATAATGAGTATTTAAAACAAGGCCAAGTGACGGTTCATGTCATGGGACGAGGTTTTGCTTGGCTCGATGCCGGAACCTACGAAAGCTTGATGCAAGCCGGGCAGTTCGTTCAAGTAATTGAAGATAGGCAAGGGCACTCTATCGCCTGTTTAGAAGAAATCGCTTTCCGTCAAAAATTCATCGATAGAGAACAGCTCAAAACGCTTGCCGAAAGGCTTGGAAAAAGTGGTTATGGGGAAAATATTCGGCAACTTGTAGAGGTTTCCTATGCATAAACAACGTAAGATAAATAATCTCTTAGTCACAGGCGGGGCAGGATTCATCGGCTCAGCTTTTATCAGATACATCCTAACAAGTGACCCTTCTTTTGAAGGGAAATGTGTCAATCTAGACTTACTTACATATGCAGGAAACCTTGCAAACTTAAGAACAATTGAAAATGACCCTCGCTATTCTTTCCATAAAGGGGATATTTGCGACGGAGATCTCATAGAACAGCTATGTGTCGAAAATGAAATCGATACCATCGTTCATTTTGCAGCTGAAAGTCACGTTGACAGAAGTATTGCCAACCCAAAAGCCTTCATCGAAACAAATGTTATAGGAACCTTTCATCTCTTGGAAGTCGTCAGAAAATATCCTCATATCCACTTCCACCACGTCTCTACCGATGAAGTTTATGGTTGCCTTGGGGATACTGGTGCTTTTAACGAACAGACTCCATACCACCCAAACTCTCCTTACTCTGCTTCAAAAGCCGCTTCAGACCACTTCGTCAGAGCCTATGGAATCACATACAATCTGTCAACATGCATCTCTAACTGCAGCAATAATTATGGTCCCTATCAATTCCCCGAAAAACTCATCCCTTTAATGATTTTAAGTTGCCTCAACCGACATCCCCTTCCTGTCTACGGAGAAGGAAAAAATGTACGGGATTGGCTGTTTGTCGAAGATCACGCGAAAGCATTATGGATGTTATTGACATACGGAAAAAAAGGGGAAACGTATAACATCGGCGGAGAAGAGGAATGGAAAAATATTGACCTTGTGAAGGAAATCATCCGTGTAGTAGCAGAAATAACGGGAGAAGATAACAAAACTTTAGAAGCGTTAATATCATTCGTTAAAGACCGTCCAGGACATGATTTTAGATATGCTATCGATTGTTCGAAAATCAAAAAAGAAATAGATTGGAAACCGGAGCATTCATTCTCTGCAGGATTGAAAAAAACGGTCAAATGGTACATTGACAACCAACAAGTAGCTGGATCTATCAATCGTTTCATCCACGATGATGCTAAAACAACACCTATGTTACAAAAGAATTAACATGAAAGACGCCGACATTGTCATTGAGGCTAATAAGGTTCCAGGGGACTACCTGAAAGAATTATATCAGTATCGTGAACTTTTTCTCTTTTTAGCATGGAGGGATATCTTAGTCCGATACAAACAAGCTATTCTTGGTACTGCTTGGGCGGTAATCCGTCCTTTACTCAACATGGCTGTCTTCACCCTCCTTTTTGGAAAAGTTGCCCATCTTTCCTCTTTTGATGTTCCTTATGCATTGTTTGTCCTTGCAGGAATGCTTCCTTGGTTGCTCGTTTCTGGTGCTGTTTCCGATACATGTAATAGTTTGATCAACAATGTGCACCTGATTAGTAAAATCTATTTTCCAAGAATCATCCTCTCAACCTCTCAAATTTTAGTACATCTCGTAGACTTCGGAATTAACCTTGTCTTGTTATTCGTCCTAATGGCATTTATGGGATCAGGAAGCTTGTCAACGTTATGGAGCTTGCCTCTTCTTTTAGCTCTGACTCTTATCTTATGTGTCGGAGCTAGCTTGTGGCTATCTGCACTAACTGTCCAATATCGCGACTTCCGCTTCATCGTGACATTCCTTGTACAATTTGGCATGTTTGTCTCTCCTGTCGGTTACGGCAGCTATATTGTTCCTGGAGCCTGGAAATGGCTCTACTTCTTAAATCCCATGGTTGGCATTATCGATGGATTTCGTTGGTCTCTTTTCGGTATCGATCAACCTTATATGATGTGGTCTTTACTTTTCTCTTTCGTCATCTCAAGCTTCCTATTTATCTCAGGACTTAGATATTTCAAAAAAACAGAACGCTCTTTTGCCGATAGGATCTGATATGCCGAACACTATTGAAATTAGAAATTTATCGAAGAAATATAACCTTTTTCATGAAGGGCAAACCGGGCACACAACCCTTGTTGAAACATTATCTAGAACAGGAAAAAAGCTATTTCAACGCTTACGCCATCCACTAAATTCTATGCAGGGGGATTTTTCCAATTTCGAAGAATTTTGGGCATTAAAAGACATCTCTTTTGATATCGAAGAGGGTGATAGAGTGGGGATCATAGGAAGAAACGGGGCCGGAAAATCAACTTTACTAAAAATTCTTTCACGAATTACAGAACCAACGTCGGGGCAAGTAAAAATTAAAGGACGTCTCTCAAGCTTACTCGAGGTCGGAACGGGATTCCACCCAGAGCTGACAGGAAGAGAAAACATCTATCTCAATGGCGCGATCCTAGGAATGTCACGAAATGAAATCAAAAAAAAATTCGATGAAATTGTCGCTTTTTCCGAAATCGAAAAATTTTTAGATACTCCCGTAAAACGATTTTCCAGTGGTATGTACATGCGTTTAGGTTTTGCCATTGCAGCCCATCTCGATTCCGATCTATTAATTATAGACGAGGTCTTAGCTGTTGGAGACACGCAATTTCAAGAGAAATGCTTTAAAAAATTGAATGACTTAGGCACATCAGGAAGGACTGTTTTATTTGTCAGCCACGATATAGGAGCTGTCTTATCATTATGCAACCGTGGTATCTATCTCGATAAAGGACAGATTGTCGAATCAGGCCCAATAGACAAATGTGTCGGTAGTTACATGAAAAATTACCGCGACCGCTCATTAAAGTGGGAGGGGGAAACAGGCGATGAACACATCCGCATTTATCGTGTTTCTCTCGGAGAAGATCGAGAGTTTTTTTACCAAGGTGAAAAACCAAAACTGCAAATAGAATATGAAATTCTTAAACCTCATAAAGACCTCTTTCTCGGCATTGGCGTATGGAATACACGTCACCAACTGTTAGCACGTTCCAGCACCTTCGATGGATCTGATAACGAAAATTATTTTAGCCGACCAGGAAAACACAGCCTCTCTTTTGCATTAGATTCCAGCCTATTCCACGAGAGTGAGTACTTGATTAAACTGAACTGTTCGATATTTAATAAAAAGAAAATCAGCGATGAGGATATTATCCTGAAATTTCCTGTTTATGTGGACCACAAAAACACTCGGGTAAAACAGGCTTCCGGGGGTGATGGGGTCTTTCTTGGAAACGGCTGGTCACAGTCATGAGTCAGATTGATATTCTCATGGCGACATACAACGGTGCTTCTTTCGTTGCCGAGCAGATAGAATCAATCTTTTATCAAGACTATGCTAATATCCACCTCATTATTCGCGATGATGGTTCTACTGATGGGACACGAGAAATCCTTCAATCCTTCGAAAAAAAAAATCCTTCCCGCATTACGCTCTTACCTTTCGAACAGCGGCCTGAATGTAGCTTAGGAGTAAATGGGAATTTTTCCCGTTTAATGGATATTGCGACGGCAAACTACATCATGTTTGCCGATCAAGATGATATCTGGCATAAAGAAAAGGTATCCAATACCTTTCAAAAAATGATGGAAATGGAAGCAGCTTTTTCAGCAAATGCGCCTCTTCTTATCCATACAGACCTAACGGTAGTCGACAGTAATTTAAAAGAGATAGCTCCTTCTTTTTGGAAATATATCAACGTCAATCCTACCTGCGAAAGAACCTTAAATCGACTACTTGCTCAACCTGTTGTAACAGGATGCACCGTGATGGTTAATCGAGCCCTACTTAACCAAGCTTTTCCTGTTCCTCAGCACTGTGTGATGTATGATTTTTGGTTAGCTCTCGTTGCCGCTGCCTTTGGACAGATTGGCGTTATAGAAAAAGCGACAATGTTATACCGGCAACACAATAAAAATGTTGTCGGTGCAAAAAAATTCTGGTCTCTTTGCCATTGGAAAAAACAACTCAATAACCTGAAAACATCTGAAACAAAAAAATTCGAACAAGGAAAAGAGCTGTTAAAGCGTTATGGAGATTCTCTTGGACATGAACAGCTCGAAACACTACGTGCTTATTTAAGTCTTCCTAAAGCCTCTTTTATCACAAGAGGCTACATCATCTTCAAATATCACCTCTTTCGGAGTGGAATCCTTCGTACTGTTATCTCAATTTTCAGTCCTAAACTCAAAGAAATAAGTTCATGATCCTTTTAAGATCTATTACAGAGCGATTGGATTTCAATACAAAACCCAGAATTCCTGACATCAAGGCGGTAGCGGGAATTCTAAAATTACACTGAATTTTTAGGAGATTTTATATGAAAATGGAAGCTATGGTTTTGAGTGAACCGGGACCTGCTGAAAATTTTGAACTTAAACAGGTAGAAAAACCTCAATTACGTTCGCATCACCTCTTAATTGAAGTACGAGCGACAAGTGTCAATCCAATAGATGTTAAAATTCGAGCAAAAACATTGCCTTTCTCTCAAGAATATCCCGCGATCTTACACGTTGATTTTGCAGGAATCGTCGCAGAAGTACCTCCGGATGTCTCAAACTTTAAAGTAGGAGATTCAGTCTACGGATTAGGCGGAGGGATTAAAGGAATGATCGGCGGAGCCCTTGCCCAGTACTTACTGGTAGATGCTCAACTTGTATCTCTTATGCCAACAAATTTATCTTTTGCAGAAGCCGCTGCTTTACCTCTAGTATCGATTACTGCCTGGGAAGCCCTATTTGATAAGTTGAAAATTGCCTCAGGACAAACCTTGCTTATTCATGCCGGTCTTGGCGGAGTGGGGCACCTTGCAGCACAGTTGGGTAAACATGCTGGAGCTGTCGTACATACCACAATTTCTAACGATGAGGATGCTGAGCTATCACGAACATTAGGTGCAGACTACACCATCAATTACAAAACAACCTCTGTAGAAGAATATATCGAAAAATTCACAGGTAACAAAGGGTTTGACTTCGTCTTTGATACTGTTGGAGGAAGCAACTTAGAAAAGTCCTTTCAAGCGGCAAGGTTAAATGGATCGGTCGCAAGCATTGCTACAGGAGGAAGCCACGATCTCACTCTTATGTATTCTAAAGGACTTAGTTTACATTCAGTGTTGATGTTAATTCCTCTAATAACAGGGATTGGAAGAGATCACTATGGCAGAATTTTATTCGAAATCAAAAAATTGGTGGAATCAGGAAAAATCAAACCTTTAATCGACAAAAAAATCTTCAACTGGAAACAAGTTTCACTAGCTCACAAGCTTCTAGAAAGTAAGGAACATAAGGGGAAAATTGTTTTACTGGTAGAATAGCCCCTTGAAATCTAAAAATAGCCCCTTAAAGCTATTTAAGGGGTTTTATTGTGACAACAGCATCAAGGGGAATCCGACCTTCGTAAAGGTGATAATATTGAGTATTTCCACCCGGATTTGTCTCATAGACTAAACGACCTCTTAGCTTTTTTGAATCGAGCTTAAGAATAGTATAAGGTTTTCCGTTCCAAAATTTTTCAGCAACATGAGGAATCTGATTTTCCGTCGCAAGATGAATAAAATCTGTATCTATTTGGGAAATCACAACTTCGTTTTTAAGCCGACTAGCCTCCCAATCTTCCGGAGAGACAATTTTATACAGATATTGAGGAATGAAGCTTCTATCTTGCATCATCTTTTCCTTTTGCTTAGGGAAAGTTTCAATTTCATCTGACAAGGATACTCCAATATCGTACGCTTTTACAACCCCGAAAAAAGGTAATAAGAAACAAATAAAATAAAACAATACATTCTTCATAACGTATACTCGTCTTGGTTCAAAGTAACATATTCCTATACACTTCTAGCGTTGTCAAATATATACTGCTCATAGCTCAAAATGAGAAATTTTGGCTAGCTTGAAAGCTCCCG
>JBAWZJ010000030.1:0-13134 GCA_037143085.1 Parachlamydiaceae bacterium
TTTAAAAATTTTGAGTGGAGAGAAATTTCGCTCTGCGAAATAAACTTACGCTAGGAAGCTCCGGCCTTTTTGATGATGGGAAATTCGCGCGTTTTCTTCACTGATCGGTTCTTCAAAAACTTCATAGCCCGGTTTTATAAGAACAGGACAACAGTCTTTCACCTTATCTGTATTATAGCTTTGAACAGAAACCGGTAATCCAAAAAAACCAGCAAATCCAAAGGTCTCGTAATTTCCCTCGCGCTCGAGCCTCATACGAAAAGGCTCAGAGCGCACATCAATGCAAAATACAATTTGAGCATCTGGTCTAGGAAGAGGTTCTTTTCTCTTATTAAGCTTTACAACTTCTGGAATTGTCAATTTCAATAGCGTTTGGAGATATTTTTCTTCTTTGCTCTTTAATTCCTTAAAAAACTCTTTGTCCAAAGCCTTTGAATGAAATCCATCTTTTTTAAATTCCATTTTTTTACAATCTTCGCCCATTGCACAAGTGATAACAAGTCGAACAGCCAGAAAATCTGTTAAGGTGATCGGATTCTTAAATCCAGCTGATTTATTTTGCCACTCAGCACGCCATTTAATGTAGCCAGCCCATCCAGGGAGCTCTGCTAGTGAATATTTAAGATATTCTTCTATTTGATCATCTGGAATAGTCAGCCTCTTGAGGCAAAAGAAAATAGCCTCTTCAGCTTCGGAAGGAAGTGACAATAGCCACTCATTTTTTTTATAAGATTGCAATTTATCATCAAAGGGGGCAAGCAATGACCACGCACGATAAAATCCTTTTTCTCTTTCAGGCATTGTGATTGTCGCTTGACCTTCATCTAAAAAAACCTGGCACCACTTGACCATTTCTCGATTGACTCCACTAGACATATCAGAGCTACCAGCTAAAAAAGTTTCCCCCATTGCAATTGCATCTTCAAAATTCAACGATTCAATGCATTGAAGTGGATTTCTGGCAATAATTGTTTGCATTGGCCAAAGAGGAGCAATGATTTCTGCAGCATTTGCAATAAGGGTTTTGATGTTTACATCGACAGTTTTCATGTTCAAGTCCTTAGAATTTGTATCCATTTCTGCTGGAGGTGATGGTTTTTGGATCTGGTTGGCTAGCATTAAGCATTCTCACGTAAAAACGTCGCCACCAAAGAGATCCTTCGTGATCTGTAAAGGGTTTTAAGTTTAGTGCTATCCAAATACAAAATATGGAAGTAATACCAATGATATGGATAGAATTTAGCAGCTGAGGTTGCGAGATTTGGAGTGGCGCCACAGCCACTTCAATTAGATCAACAGTAAGTCCATAAATGATACCTGTAGCTAAGCAGAAGATACTTGCAGTCAAAACAAAAAAAATGGACTGTTTCTTTTGAAGTAGGGTGTGAGCTACTTGAGTGGATGCCATCCAAGAAAAGAAGATAAGGACAGCCGTTGTATCGACAAGAGTAAACAAAAGACCGCTTCCAAAAATAAATCCAAGTGCCCCTATAACCCCACAAAGCGAAGATAAGAAAAATGTAGGGACAGTGCTGACCCTTTCTTCATTCGTGCGTCGATGTTCCGCAATAGTTGATCCCGATTTTAGGAAGAGAAAAGCCTTGAATAAGCCATGCCAACAGAGATGAGCTAAAGCAGCAGGGAAAAGTCCAAGGCCACATTGCATCATCATAAATCCCATTTGAGTCATAGTGGAACAGGCAAGCATACGCTTGATATCGCTCTGAAGAAGCTTCCAAATTCCTCCCAAAATAAGGGTAATTACAGCTAACATAAACAAAATATTTAAAAGAAGGCTCTCATGGAGAAAAATAGGGGCAAAACGTGCGAGTAAAAGACCGCCACCATTAACTAATCCAGCATGCATAAAGGCAGAAACGGGGGTTGGTGAATTAAGGGAACTAATTAACCAGCGATGAAAGGGCCAGCCGCCAGATTGAGAAAAAGCAGCTAAGATGATAAAGAAGAGAGCTATCATTCTTATTGAAGGGGATAGACTTTCACTATTTTCCACAATGAGATGTAAATACATGGTTCCAGACTCATAAGCCAATAAACCTGTACCAGCACTTAAAAAAACTAGACCTAATACAAATGTTTTAATTGCTAAAACACCTGAATTTTTAGCTGCTGCCCATTGAAATTTATGCATCATAAGCAAAACGAGTATCAAGTTGCTGAGCGACCAAAACGAGATCAAAATGACAATATTATCGGAAGCAACCATGAGGAGAGTACTGATAGTGATCAGACTAAGAAAAAGAAAATAGCGGCGATAATTTCTATCACCTGCCATGTAGCGCAGCGAAAAATGATGCACGATCGCACTGACGAATAAAATAAGTGTAGCCATCAACCAAGAAATTTCATTCGCTATGAATCCCCAAGATTCATTCTTTTCAGAAAACGGCAAACCTATAAACCATGCACTCAAGGCATTAATAAATCCTATCCAAATCCCAAGAGATGCAATGCGTGATCCCAATGGGAGTTTTTTTTTAAAAAACAACAGGTTGATGAATAACCCTAGCAAGGGACTCAAAATTATCATCAGAAAGTAGTAAATTGTGGAATTTTCGGTTACGACCATGAGGTACCCCTTTTAGATTTTTTCTATTGCCTGATCATAACAAGTTTGGTAAAATAAGAGAAATTCATAATTCTTATAATATTGATAAGGCTTTCTAATGGATGAGTTTACTCTTAGATGCTTTCTAGCAGTTGTAGAAACAGGTAGCTTTACAAGAGCCGCTCAAAAGGTAAAGCGAACACAGTCCGCTATTACTCAGCAGATGAGCAGCTTAGAGAAAAGTCTTGGAAAGAGACTTTTTGATAGAGGCAAGCAGATGAAGCTGACCAAGGATGGAGAAATATTTCTACCTTATGCAAATAAGATTTTTACTTTGCATTTGGAAGTGTTGGATCGATTTAAGCATCCTGAACTTGAAGGTGAGATCCGTTTTGGGCTTCCCGAAGATTTTGCCGCAATGTTTCTGTCAGATGTTCTCACCGATTTTTCTAGGCTCCATCCTCGAATATTACTGAATGTGGAATGTGACTTAACGTTAAACCTATTTGACCGATTTAAGAAAGGCGCTTTTGATATGGTTTTGGTGAAGATGAGTCGTCCTGAAGACTTTCCAAATGGTGTTGAGGTGTGGTCTGAACCTTTGGAGTGGATTGGGAAAAACGAATATCTGTCGTCTTTAGATAAAAATATTCCGCTACCTATTATACTTTCACCAGAGCCTTGCGTCTATCGCGCAAGTGCTCTTCAAGCTCTAGAAGAAGCTGGGATTAGGTGGAGAATAGTATTTATAAGCCCTAGTTATGCAGGAATTATTGCTGCTGTCAATGCAGGCATGGGAATCACCACGTTACCTAGAACAATGATGCCGGATATATTAGAAGTAATGCAGGATGATTTCCTTCCCGCTCTACCAGACATTCACGTTTCTCTACTAAAGCAAACAGACAAAAATAAATGCCTCCAAAGCTTGGAAGACTTTCTTTTAAAAAAATTGACTCCGAGCATATAGATCCAAACACATTGTGAAATTTTATCATCGAGTGCATGCATAAAGGTAAAAAAAGGTTATTGACCCTCACGTCCCCTCACGTTAACGTTATTCCTTATAATGGTGGCATCCTTTAAAATCAAAGGGATATTAAAGGATGAGGAAATCGATGACTTACACTGTTAAAACCTTAAGTGAACTCTCGGGCGTGACGATTTGCACGCTCCATTTTTACGAAGAGCTCGGTCTTCTAAAGCCGGCATACCATGGTACCAATGGATACAGGTAATATGAAGAAAAGGAGCTCTTACAACTCCAGCAAATCCTATTTTTTAACCAGTTGGGTTTTTCGCTCAAACAGATACAAAAAGTTTTGTGGCGTAGCGATTTTGACCAGCTTGCGGCTCTACATGCACATAAGAAGGCTTCGAGCCAAGAGTGGGAGAAAATCGGGCAGTTGATTAAGACCATCGATAAGACAATCAACCATTGGAGGAGCAGCATACCCGTTTTGTGCTTGATTGGATCGAATCTGGCAGTGAGATTTTCCGAATGGGAGAAGCGACGGTATACCGAATAATAAATTCCTATAAAACATGATAAAAATTTCAGTGAGAATTTCGGGCTGCCTGTTGAGGGAATAATTTAATACAGAAAGATATAAAAATTATTAAGATCAGTGAGGCCGAATACCGACTTAACGCTAAACCTCCCGCATCTAATGGTTTATCCAGAAAATCACCAACAACTGCGCCCAAGGGTCTGGTCAATATAAAAGATGCCCAAAATAACAGGGTCCTTGAGATACTTGTCAGATAATATACTAAGGCTAATATGGTTAGACAAGCGCTGAAGATAATCGCAGCAAATCCGTAACCAAAACCGGCTGAATCTGCTGTCCAATCCCCCAAGGCGGTGCCTAAAGTTTGAGAAAACATGATTGTGATCCAGTAAAATATTTCCTGCTTTGGTGAGGCAACTGTATTAATGGAAATTGATCCTAGTAGGCGATACCAAATTCCAAGGGCTGCCATTAAAAGGCTAAGTAAAAGTATGGTTCCTCCTAAGTAGCCAATGCCAAGGGATCGATCTACGAAGTCAGCCAATGTTGTTCCGACAGTTGTTGTAGCTATAATTGTAACCCAGTAAATGGATGGGTGGAATTTCGAAGCCTTTATTTGGATAAAAACAGCAATAAGAAATGTGAGTGCAAAAATAGCGGTCCCAATAAGGTATCCCACTCCCAAGGACATAGATATTGCGTCACCTCCTGTCTCACCAAGGGTTGTTGCTGCAATTTTAATAATCCAGAATAACAGAGTTATTTCAGGGACTTTGGCTAAGGAATTTTCGAAATTATGTTGCAAAGAATTACATTATTTGAGGGTAGTTTATTCAGATCAGTAATAGCACGGAATCAGTTTAAATTTCAAGAATACAATTTACGGATCTGATTTGCCAAGATTCAGGACTCATGTTGCCGACCTGCAAAGGTAATTGTCGCGGAACACAGACTAATTTTTGATCTTATTTAGCCGAAGTGCATTCAAAATTACTGAAACCGAACTGAAAGCCATAGCTGCACTTGCGATAATGGGATTTAAAAGAACGCCGTTAAAAGGAAATAGAATTCCTGCAGCGATAGGAATACCAGCCATGTTATACACAAAGGCGAAGAAAAGATTTTGTCTAATTGATGAGTTTACTCTTAGATGTTTTCTAGCAGTGGTAGAAACTGGCAGCTTTACAAGGGCCGCGCAAAAGGTAAAGCGAACACAGTCTGCTATTACTCAGCAGATGAGCAGCTTAGAGAAAAGTCTTGAGAAGAGACTTTTTGATAGAGGCAAGCAGATGAGGCTTACCAAAGATGGAGAAATATTTCTACCTTATGCAAATAAGATATTTGCCTTGCATTTGGAGGTGTTGGATCGCTTGAAACATCCTGAACTGGAAGGTGAGCTACGTTTCAGGCTTCCCGAAGATTTTGCCGCAATGTTTCTGTCTGATGTTCTCACCGATTTTTCTAGACTCCACCCTCGAATATTACTTAATGTGGAATGCAACTTGACGTTAAACCTATTTGAAAGATTCAAGAAGGGCGATTTTGATATGGTTTTGGTCAAGATGAGTCGTCCTGAAGACTTTCCAAATGGTGTTGAGGTATGGTCAGAACCTTTGGAGTGGATTGGCAAAAACGAATATCCGTCGTCTTTAGATAAAAATATTCTGCTACCTCTTGTACTTTCACCAGAGCCTTGCGTCTATCGCGCAAGTGCTCTTCAAGCTCTAGAACAGGCTGGAATTAGGTGGAGAATAGTATTCATAAGCCCTAGTTATGCAGGAATTATTGCTGCTGTGAATGCAGGCATGGGAATCACCACGTTACCTAGAACAATGATGCCGGACTCATTAGAAGTAATGCAGGATGATTTCCTTCCTGCTCTACCAGACATTCACGTTTCTCTATTGAAACAAACAGACAAAAATGAATGCCTCCAAAGCTTGGAAGACTTTCTTTTAAAAAAATTGACTCCGAGCATATAGTCTGAAACACATTGAAAAATTGGAGTTTTAACAAGGAGGTGCGCTGAATGTGAATCAGGCTTCGACGGCTCGAAATATGTTGAAAGCTGGAAGTAGGTTCAAATTTAGTGGCTGTTTGAAGTTGTCAAAAACCATTCTTTCAATGTATTTCTTTATATAATGAAAGAGCGATTTTGGATTCTTTGGCATGATCGGCGATTGGAGTCGGATAGGATGCACATTGGCTATGATACTTTTCTTGATGCCATTTGTGGATTATCTCAGAGGAGAGTGAGGTCAAATCAGGTATCCATTTTTTAATATACAAACAATTGGGGTCAAACTTCAACGCCTGCATCCAGGGATTGAAGATGCGGAAATAAGGCTGAGCATCGCATCCAGTGCTGGCAGCCCACTGCCAATTCCCATTATTTACTGCAGGGTCATAGTCAATGAGTGTTTGCGCAAAATACCTCTCTCCCCACCTCCAATCAATATGGAGGTCTTTCACGAGGAAACTAGCAGCAATCATTCGCACACGATTATGCATAAACCCTGTCTGATTCATCTCCCTCATTCCTGCGTCCACAATAGGAAATCCCGTCTTCCCCTCACACCACTTTCTAAAAGTTTGTTCATCATGGCTCCACTGAAGGCGATCAAATTTAGCATGGAAAGCACCTGAAAAAACCTGTGGGAAGTAAAATCCAATCGAAGTAAAAAAATCTCGCCAGTATAAGGACCGGATCAGAGCCGAAGAAGTTCCTAATTGTCTGGATATCGCCCAGTACACTTCTCGTGACGAACAAGTGGTAAATTTAAGATGTGCAGAGAGATGCGTTGTTGCTTGCTCCGAAGGAAAATCTCTCAATGACTCATAGTAAGAAAACTGCTCCATTTTCTCTAAAATCTTTAAAGCGGCAGTTCTTCCCCCGCTCGGCGGAAGAACGCGCTTAGAAAGGATCGTCTTATAGAGGCTGCTGCCTGCAGCAAGAGAAATAGAGCCAGAATAATAATTCTTGTATCGATTAGCAACAGGGGGCTTTACATCCAATCGCATAGCATTGCGATAAAAGGGTGTAAATATTGTGTAAGGCTTTCCATCCCCTTTCAGGGTCTGATCCGGCGAATGCAAGAGAGCATCATCGAAAGAACAAAAGGATACCCCCAATTTTTTACAGGTCGTGTCAATTTTCTGATCCCGCTTGATGCTATAGGGAGTATAGTCTCGGTTCACAACTACAGCATCCACATGCTGATTTTTAATCAATTCTGCAACCACCTTTTCCGGTTTCTCATAAAACAGGTAAAGTCTTCCCTCTTTAGCGATTATCTCCTTTTCTAAGTCTTCCAAAGACTCAATCATGAATTGTAGGCAGTGGTCGCTTCGATAAGGGTTATGTTCAATTTGTTCAGGGGAAAATATAAAACAAAGGATAACTTCTTGAGCATGTTCAAGAGCAAAAGTAAGCCCTGTATTATCTTCTAAGCGCAAATCTCTTCTAAAAATAAAAAGCGCCTTTTGAAATTTTTTACTCGTTTTCATCATTATTACCGTTTCAGTGAAACACTACTTTATCGCTTTTTGAAGATCATCGTGCTCAAAAGCAGAGGCCATCCGATCGATTTCAACTTTTTTTATCTTAAGCTTAGCAGCCTCTTCACGCCATAAAGCTGTCGCAGAGCCCACTTCCTTAAAAATATTTTTTGTTTTTACAGTGTCGAGATCAAAATAGTGTGCCACACTGGCTGCTACATCAAGAGAGGCGCTAGGATCGATTAGATCGATCGCTGTCGATAAGATTCTTGGTTTAATGTCTGTTGGTGTGGGATTTAAATCATATGCAGGAGACAAGCGCCAACCAGAGAGACCACAGTAGAGAAAAGCATGGTTGCGCAAATGGTCATCCACATTAGAAATCAGAACATTAAAAACAATACGACGCCATAGAGCTTCCAGGTCTTCTTTAGGTGAAGCACTCATTTGTCGGATAGCATCGGCGATTTCAAGATAACTATGCATTTCGTTATCTTTTGCCCCTAAAACACTCATGGCAGACAGAAATGGGATACGGATATTTTTTCTCCGATCGAACCTCCTAGACAAAAGGATTTGTTGACGTGCTACTGTCTCAATGCGCCACTCTGGTACTTGAATTCCCGCCTTGTTTGCTAGCGAAAGAGCAACGGCTTCCCACGCAATGATATTTATTTCATCATCCTTGCGCGGAAACTTGGCAATCGCTAAATGACCATCCTTGTCCCTTACAGAGGATTTAGGTCTAGCTCCTCCCAATGAGGAACCAGGAGCAAGCAATAGTCGAAGATCTTCCTCAGTGTCCGAATCTTGCATGACATGGCTTGCAGCGGTGAGCAGTTTACCAACTGAAACTAAAGGGGGGATATGGTTTTTGTCATAGGTAGTTAAGAAAGGGCCTTGTTCCTCTCTTTTAAAACGCAACGCACCTTGTCTTCCTTCATCATCGACCATCAATAAAAAATCAATTTCCTTTAATGCACGTGCAGTCCGCTTTTCATGTTCAGCATTTTTTCTTTCAGAGCGACGCATAAGCAAGCGACCCCAACGATCAGGGGCAGAATCATCAATTGCTCCAAAAAGAGGTTTGTCTGATGCTGCATGAAAAGAACCGGCAACCAATTTTAAAGCTGGATCTAACGAGAATCGTTTAGGATGATTTAACCAATCACGGTCATATTCAAACGACATGCTTTCTCGCCCATTGCGAAAGCGGCCCCAAAGTTGGCCTACTTTCATAGGAATGCCCACTAGATCTACATAAACCAAAATAGCATGCTCCATTCACTCTTCTCCTTTTTCTTTTCGGGAAAAGCGAATACGCTTTGGTAAATTGTCAGCTTCTAATCCCATACCTAATGAATCAAATGTGGGATCGGCTAATTCGACCAGCCGTTCAATCATTCCTAAAACAAATAAAACTTTGGCATAAGCTCCCAAAGAAACTCCATCATCGCCCTTTTCAATTTTACTTAAGGTCGCGCGACTAATTGCTGCTCTTTCTGCAGCAAGCTCCATGGTAATTCGACGCCTTTTTCTAGCATCACGAAGATCCTGTCCAAACTTTTTCAAAGCTCTTTTAACAGGAAAGGGGGTATTTTTAATGTCCATAATCTTAGTCCTTATATACTTTATCGTATAGGATTACAGACATTAAGTAAATGGATTTTGGATAGAATCCTGAATTGAATCTAAGATCCTCTCCAGATTATTTTAATTCTTCTCGGTAGGCATGTATCATTTGCCGTATAGTCTTTGCTTCGGCTATAGCCTCTTTTGATCGCATTCCGTGTTTCCAAGAAGCCATTTTCTGAATTAACTTTCCTTCTGGAGTTTTCGAGCCAGTGCTTTTGCCTCCATGCAAGTGACAGCGGCCATTTTTCATCGCAATACGCCTGCAAGGTTGATACTCATTTGTCCTTGCTCTTGCCCCGCAGATACTCGAATCATGGGGTACCTCGCTCGTTTTTTTCATTACCCTCCCCCTCCATCAGGATATCATATTCCCAACAATCGCTTTGCCGCCATCATTCACATTAACATGTTGTACAACGACCTTTTGCTCGCCTTTGCGACGATAGCGTGCCAATGCTTCTGTGGTCTCATTGTGAAGGCGAAGCAGCTTTATGGCGCATTTCATATTAAATTCGATCTGGCACATCATATCAGATTTTTCTACTCGGGATAGATATTGCATTCCTTGAGCATATAGAGCAGTACATTGCGCGCAAAGTTTGGCTTCCAGTGAGTCTTTAGGCCCACAATCGGATAAAGACTGGTAGACGACATTTGTATTATGTTCCTTTCCATTAGCGATGGGCATTGCCAAAATAGCTCTATCGATGATGTCTTTCGCTAGATCTTGGTCATCAGTGCCAGTTATTCTTGTTAGAGCACACTGTAACGCTTCCCCAGGTGACGGGCACCATTGCTCATTGGGATTCAAAATAATAGACGCCCTTGGCTTTTCCTGATCTCCTTCAAGAATATACTGGATCGGACATTTCCCAAATTTCTTTGAGGAAGAGTTCTGTTCAAGTTGATAACCCTTAAATCCAGGGCGAGACATATCAGCTTTCTCTGGAATGGTTGGTGTATTGTTCATGGTATTTCCTTTGTTTTTGTTAACTACAGTTTTATTGCTTTGAGTCCAGCTTCAACCCAACGTCGAAGATTAAGCCCAAGCTTGATTGCATCTCCAGGTCCCTTGCCTTCCGGAACGGGCCAAAAAAGCAACTGGGGATAGATCGATCGCCAGAATAGGTTGCCTTTCATGCCCCCTTCATCAAAGTCGAGGGCAAGTAAAATACGCGATGAGCGTTGGAGATATTGATGTAGTTCTAAATCAGGCTTCTTTTGTGCTCCGCCCAGTGCGATCACGCAACAAATTCCTTCTATCGCCTTAAATGTCAACATGGCATCTAGCTCTGATTCCATAATGAGAACGGATTTCGAGAGATCTCCATAAATTGATGGAACTTCCATGCTGCCGGAGACTACGACATACTTTTGGAATTTTTTCTCTTGTTGTTTGTGAGGATCAGGTCTGCGAATTTTAATTTTTGTCACATTGCCATCTAAAAGGGTAGGAATGACGATTCCTTGCGGCAACCATAATTTTGCGATGAGGCCACTAGCATTGGGTTTCTCGGACAAGCCCCATGAGGAGCGATCGCGCCAAAAGGTTTCAGGGCAATAGCCGAGTTTCCAATATCGAATAGACTCTTCATCAAAGCCACGTTGCTTAAGGGATGCAATGACTGCCGGATATTTCCAGATTAATTCATGACACCACTCCACAAATACCGACGCCTTGGACTGCCAAGTGCTGTTTGGGATCACAGCTTTTTTGAATGTCTTTTGTGGTCTAGCGAGGTCTGTCACCCATTCTCTTGGAGAAATGGTCATCTGTACCTTCAATCTGGAGCACGCATCGGCATAATTTAGTCCAAGGAGGTCGCGACAAAATTGAATACTGTCTCCTTTGATTCCACATTGACGACACCAGTAGTGACCCATACACTTTTTAGCTTGTTGATTCGGCCATATATGGAAACGGTCAGACTTTTTTCCTTTACCGCCATCGCCGCACTTGGGGCAGGCGCAAATATACTCCCCTCCGTTAGTTTGAGCCACCTTCAAGGGTAAGAGTCCTGCTTCTTTTGCTAAATCCAGTAAATCCATAATTCCTTCGTTATTTTTCTATAGGTTGTTTTGCATGGGAACTTCGGGAACCTGGGAACAGATTTTGTAATCAGCTAAATATCAATAGGTTAATATGCCAATACTTGTCCCAGATCAGAGTTCTTTCATGGGGAACGTGGGAACAAATACTTATAAAACTCAATAATGTTCCCGCGTTCCCACTACTCCCAACAAAAATTGCCATCTTAATCTTCATCACCCAACACGCGATTGGTAAACATATAAACCCATTTTGCTCCCATCTGAGGGAGTCGTTTCTTCAGAGTCACCCGATCTTTTCCACGAATAAGCCATCCCTCTTCAATGCAAACGGATTCGACAAGTCGCTTATCAAAACCTGAGCAGAATTCCGCATTAAATACTTCAGGAAGAACGTAATAAGTCGTTTCATCCATTTCACTTTCGCGAAAACCGGCTCTATTGGTGATTTTTTGATAGGGCATTTGTGTAGAGGACGAGTCTTCTGAATGTGCTTTAAAAGCGGCAATGTCAGCAAATCGGCTCTCTCCATTAAGCTCAAAAAATCGACGGATGTGGGCTTTAATTTGTTCCCTTTCAATCAATCCGATACTGCCTCTTGTAAGTAACCAAGCCTCAAAGCAAGATTTCACTCCTTGAAAAGCTTCTCCATCTTGCCAACCAGTGATCCCCATCTTAGTTGCCAGTTCACCTGCAGCAGCAATGATGGCGAAACGGTTCAATACTCGAGCTACCTGACCGGAAGCTTTTGGAGGAAAACACTCTCGCTCAAACTGCTGCATTTTTTCTTTGGTCAGTTTCAGGTACTCGCTTTTATTGGCTATGAGCTGTTCGATAAAATGAATAGCTGCGGTGCCATAAAATTGTGTTGTGAGCAGATTTAAGGCATTGGCAAAAGCATCTCCTGTCGGATAGTGATGCAGGTTTTCAAATGCTCCATATTTGCCTGTATCGGCTGGAATATCCAGTATGCGGACCTCTTGTCCTGCTCGCGTTTTTTTGCCAACCTGCATCAGATGTCCTGCGAGATTGGTCTCTCCACTCGAGAGATAGAGTATGCGCCACTTTGCTGTAGGCTTGGAATCACCCGAGGCATCGGATCGCACTTTTTTGGAGCCATTAGCCAGCATGTAGGTGGCTTCTCCCACTTTGTCCGGATCGCTCTGACCCAATTCATCGAGGCAAAGCAAAGTATCGTTGTGATTCATTGCGATTCCCTCTAATCCATTGGTTGTGGCCCGCCAAGTGAGAACATAGTCTTTTCCGCCCCAAGGTGTGGCGGCCACTCTTAAAATTGTTGTTTTTCCCAAGGAACTTGCGCCTTGAAAGTGAACACCTCCACTTTCGATGCCTAATGGAGTCAGCAAAATGGAGGCAAAAGACATAGACAAAGCAAAAACAAGCCTGCTGTTTCCAGCACATAACTTGGGGATCTGTTGCCAGTTTTCTAAAGTACCTCGCGTCGAAAAATGCCCGGCTGGATAGTTGGATTGAAGAATAACTTGTTCATTTGCTGTCTGTCCTATTGTCCTCGAAGGCAAGACAAAGCAGTCATGATGCCAGCCAACATGAGGCGTGCATAATCCTCTTGCTGTAGGGCGAGAGGATTGAATGTATACCGTGAGTTTCTGACGAGCCATTCTTCCGGGTTCTATCTCAAGTCCTTTTGATAGCAGTTCTCCCAAGTAGGGGTATCCTTCGCTGGCAAGCATAGACATGGGCATCGCCCAAGTGTGCATGCGCCCATCGCAATCATGCCACTGGAGTAATCGCCCAAAATCTTCACCGTGCTGATTGCGTGTGACTGCTATAATTTCGAGGCGGGAACAGATGCGTAAGCGGACAGGGCTTTCATCCTCATCTTCTTTAGGT
>JBAWZJ010000031.1:0-13043 GCA_037143085.1 Parachlamydiaceae bacterium
ATCCCGGGGCTTTGAAGCAGCTAAAAAGTCCAACTTTCAACTGGAACCAGTATATTTAAAATTTTACCGACAAGTTAGCAAAGAACCCCTGTGCGACAAAGTCGTTATATTCAGTATTTGTAAGGCCCGTGTACCCGTAAAAACTCGAATTTATTGTAGACATGAGCGCTTTGATGTATGTGTTAAATTCACATCCTACACCTATAGATCCTTCAAAATCACACAGATGAAAATCGTAGTTGAATCCAAGTCGAGCATGGAATGCAGGGATAATGCGTGTCGATTTTTCCTGTTGAACGTCGTAGTTGTAGGTTCCAGTGAGGACTGTGTAAACCATTTCTGAAGTGGATTTACACCGACTCAGAAGAATACTTCCGGTTGAAAGGAAATTGACGTTTAACGAACTTGGGAGGCAGTCGCTAAACCGATAGAGTTCGTAATTAAAGTCTACGCCAACCTCAGGTCCGATACCCCATGTTTTAGACGTTTTTTTCAATAGGCTGTTGCTCGATGTAAATTCATTAGGGATCACCGAATTTGGTGAGTAATGGATATTTTCATTACCGTTTAAGCCGGCATATTCAATCCCGAAAATGGCACGTAAATCAAAATTATTTTTTTGATAAACCCGTTGTGCAAATACACCATCTGCTCGTTGATATTGAATGCCCAGCTTAGAGGTTGCTATCCCTTTATAGTGAGATGCAAAGAAGAAATACTCCTCTATTCCTATAGTTGGACTGAGGATATCTCCGGAAATGGTTCTGTTGTGGTTTGCATCAAGTTGGGTATAGAATAATGCGATCTCGCTATCGGATTCGCAAAACGTGTATGAAATGCCGACACGGTAGCCCGAACTGAAATCAAACTCGTTGTTTTTCTCTTCTCCAACAAGAATATCGTGGTCGATATTGACGGTATTTGGGGATTTAATGACGAAGTAGGAATCATCCACAAGAGGTTTCATATATAAATATTCACCTGTAGCACCCCATTGGCCCGGTTCTGGGTGAATGGTGGCAAACAGTGAACTGGATAAGACGCACAAAAAGGCTAAAATATACTTCGACATAAAACTCTCCTATTGTTTCTAAAGAGAGAATTGAAAAATAGATTATTTTATGCAAGATGTATTTGCTAATTTGATCATATAAAATTGCTGGAATGCGCTTCAAAAATTGGCATTTCAATTCTCAATAGGTTAACCTTGGAAGCAGTAGACCTGTGAAGGCTCATTTTAAGGTTATTATTTAAGAATTTTTACATGCGTGACTCTAAGCATTCTAACCGACGTGTCGATGAAACATTGCAAATCCCTGCGAAAGCAAATAGGATTCTCAATGTCGTCCTCATTGCTATGTTTCTCATTCTCCTTCGAATCTGGCATTTAGCTGTCGTCCAATATGATGAAAAACTCGAGGAGTCTCGGAAACCTCAACGTCGTGTGATTCTTGAGCCTGCCAAACGTGCAACGATTCGGGATCGATTTGATATCCCTCTGGCGATTAATAAACTCCAATACAATGTCTCTATTCTTTACAGCCACATTAAACAAATTCCATCGATTGCCTGGGAAAAAGATCAAGAGGGGAAGCGAGTAAAGCGGTATAAACGGAAAGAATATATAGCTTCTCTTTCCAACTTACTTTCTAAACAGCTCGATATGGATGAAGAAAGAATTGAGGATTTGATCCATGCTAAAGCAGCCCTTTATAATCAAATACCTTTCGTCATCAAAGAAAACATCACAGAGAACGAATATTATCGCTTAAAGATGCTTGAAAAAGATTGGCCTGGAATCAATGTTCAAAAAGCTTCGTGGCGTTTTTATCCTCAAGGAAAAGTGGCTTCAGATATCGTCGGTTATATGGGAGCGATCAATCGACAAGAATATGAGGGCATCATCAGGGAAATGAAATTGCTCGAGGAAATTATCACAGCAACGGATCTAGGGGATGTTGTCCCATTGCCTGAAGGAATAGAAACGATTAATGAGGCACGCCGTCGTCTAAAGGATCTTCAGGAACTCGCCTATTCAGTAAATGATTCCATCGGAAAATCGGGCATTGAAGGTCGCTTTGAAAACTCTTTACGAGGGTTTCGTGGTAAAAAAAGTTATTATTCCGATGTCCATGGAAACATTCTCCATGAACTTCCCGGCACGCGAGAACCGCTTCCAGGAAAACGGATATTGCTGACGATCTCTTCGCAATTGCAAGAGTATGCGGAGAAACTATTAGTGGAAAACGAAAAGATACGACAACCGATCATGTCTCGTTTGGGGCCAGATAAAAAAAATATCGTGGCCGACAAGCATCCTTGGATTAAAGGAGGATCTATCGTTGCTATGGATCCAAATAATGGAGAAGTGATTGTTCTAGCCACCCACCCAAGGTTTGATCCGAACGATTTCGTTTTGTCAAGAGGTATTGAAGAGAATACCAGAAGAAAAAAAAATCTTCTTCAATGGCTTGAAAGCGATAGTTATCTTGGCGAAATTTGGGATAGGCAGCGTCTCTTAGAGAGAGAGACGGCGGGTAGGGAGGAAGGTATCTATTTGGAGGCGATGCCTCTCACATGGAACAATTATCTGAATTTTATCTTATCAAAGAAGAGTCAGCTCAGAAATAGCGTATTGACTCAAGGAAGCGTGTTCGATGCAGTGAAGATTCAACAAAATATCGAAGCATTGTTTAGTATTGCTCCTGAATCTAGTGCATATGAAATTTTTAATCGCCTTTATAATAGGGAGGAGCATCAACTCCATGGAAAACAGTTGGCTGACCTCAACTTTGAAGTTTATGGCGAAGGGGTAGATGCGATAAGACAAAATCTGGATCGATATTTTGAAACAATCAGCCAAAACTATGAAAAGGTTTTGCTTGTAGATCTTCTGCGGGTTGCTGTGCCGGCTGACAGGTTTTCTGATGAGCTTCTTAGCTGCGTAGGAAATCAAAGAATTTCAGATTACAGAGAAGCCTCCGGCGCTATTGTCAAGATCCATGATGTTGTTAAAAAGATGTGTAAAAACGTGTTTCATGATAGCGATTTCAAACAGTGGCGCAATGAGAACGAAAAGGAGTTTCTCAAGGCAAAAAGACTGGAGGAACAGCTAAACCATAAATATGCTCGCCCTTATATCGATTACTTAGATGCCCTGGAAAACGAAATGTTTATCTCTTTCTGGGAAAAGCGTCGCTGGGAATTAATCCTCTCTTTTTTAAAGGGAGGCAGTTTCGATGATGATTATCAAAGGAGTCTTCAAGGGTGGCGCAGTGAATATCTCCAAGGGGCTCATCAGGAAGTGGACTGGGCCGCGGCGTATGGAATCTTAAAAGATGGTGTAGAGCCACTGCCGACAGGTATTGACTTGCAGTATTTGCAAACACTTCGCAGTTTTCAAGAACTTGAGAGGCCTCTTCTTGGAAAATATCGAACTCTTAGGAAAAATAACGATAATACCCAGCAAGAAAAACATCTCGCTTTAGGCTTTTATCCCAAGTACGGCTATGGCTATGGGCGCTCTCAAGCATATCGGCAAGCAACAACACAAGGGTCCATTTTTAAACTTGTCACCGCTTATGAGGCAATGGCCCAGAGATACTGCGAATTGGAGGCGTCTGGAGGAAATCTTAACGACCTAAACCCTTTGACGATTCACGACAGAGTGTGGAAAAAAGGTAAAGAGATGTATTTAGGTCTACATGCTGATGGAACTGCCATCCCTAGGCATTATAAGGGGGGGCGGATGCCGAGAAGCTTAAGCTCTAACATCGGACAGCTCGATGTGGCTAAGGCTCTCGAAATGTCCAGCAATCCATATTTTGCTATCCTTGCGGGCGATGTACTCAAATCTCCTGAAGATCTGGCGGATACCGCACGACAGTTTTCCTATGGAAGCCCAACGGGTATCGATCTTCCCGGAGAAATTGGAGGGCGTATTCCCGATGACCTGGAATATAACCGAACAGGACTCTACTCATTTTCCATTGGGCAACACACACTCGTTGTGACACCATTGCAGACGAGTGTGATGCTTTCCGCTTTGGTGAATGGGGGTGAAGTGTATAAGCCGAATATTGTGGGATTTCAGGTTGGAAAAGAGCCCAAAAGGTGTCAAGAGTTGATTTCCTGAAACTACGGGTTCGCTTATCAAGAGAGTCTAGCGCGTGTCGGGATCAATTTTCCCTTATTTATCGGAGATGATAAAGAAAATGAAATGAATGTCGTTAAAAAAATTCAGCCGAAGATAAAAAGAGAGATTTTCCTTCCAGAGGAAATTCAGAAGATTTTATTGGAAGGGATGAGTCATGTTGTTGAGAGAACGCAGAAAAGCAGTTTGATAAGCCTTTCAAGACTTTACTACGATCATCCTGAAGCAATCAGCGATTATGTAGAGATTAAAAAACAATTTATAGGAAAGACGAGCACGTCGGAATCTGTCGAAAATATAGATCTTGACCTTGAAGAGGGGACAAATATATATACTCATGTCTGGTTTGGAGGGGTATCATACGAAAAGGATATCCTTAGTGACAATGGGCACAAGTTTCTCTTTTATGATGCTTCAGGAAGCCCCGAGCTTGTTGTCGTTGTTTATTTAAGGTATGGGGGATATGGCAAGGAGGCTGCTCCTGTGGCCGCTCAAATTGCAAAAAAGTGGAAAGAAATAAAAAGGATGTCATTATGAGTTTAAAGGTCGATTTGGATGTACCCTTTTTGAGTGCAGGTGAGGTTCGAAAAGAAGAGCCTCCTCCCGTGGTATTGAGTGTTATCGATCAATTTTCGCGATTAAATGAAGCTGCTCCGCACCTGCTGATAAAAATTAAGGAAAAAGTACCCCACATTTTGGATTTCAAAGATGGAGGGCCGAGAGTTCGTTTCAAGAATGTCGCTGAAGTTGTTGATCGCTTATTTTTTAAAACAATCCCTGTTGGTAAAAGTGTAAAGGAATCGCAAGAGCATTTTGGATGTATTGTTGAATGTATTGACGATTCAGAAAAAAAAGTGGTTATTTTTGCGAATAAAAAATGGAAAAATAGTGGAAACTGCCTTGTCTTCAAAGGAGGCTCATTTTTAAGCTCTGGTGATTACATACCTTCTATCATTAGAAAAGTGAAAGTTGGTGAATCTAGATCTACTGAAGATGGCAATATGATATTGTTGAAGAATTTGCGCGTACGTCAGATACTAGAAGATAGTGGGTGCGGAGGATACACGGAAAAACCTCGAATGTTTTCATGGGCTGATGAACCCTTTACGGCGAATCAACCGTTAGAAGTTGTACAACAGCGATATCTTGCCGATTTTGTTTCTTTCGTAAAAAATGAAGAAATTCTTTCTGAGTTGGATGTTTCTCCTTCTACATCTCTTAAAGTGCCGTTCCTTAAAAAAATCGAATCGTGTATTGAATTCATAAATTCTTTGCAGTCTTTCCCCATAATTCACGGGGATATTTCTCCCGCTAATATTTTTATAGATGAAAATCTAAGAGCGAAGATTCACGATTTCGATTATAGCGGAGTTCCAGTTAGAATAGATGATCTGCCAGAATCTGCTTTAAATTACCCATATTGGCCTCAGATAATGCGTGAGTATGGTTTTTTAACTTCATTTACAGACGTTTATGGAACGGTAATGACTGTTATGGAGACGCTAGTTCCTGTTGTTTCTCTCGGTTCTGCATGTCAATCTTTAGGTCTACGTGTAGACGGATTGGAGTTGATGAAAAAATATATTGAAAAATCCCGTTCTGTGCGAGGTCAGGGAGCATATTTGTTGGAATGTAATACCATCGAAGATTTTGAAAAAGCTCTCGAAGCTACAGATGCCGGTAAATCGGCTATATTGCAAATTAAAAGGATTTGGATAACGATAAAAACTGTATTAGGACTCGTTGAAACTATCAAAATTCAGGAAAGAGAGCTTGAAACCCAAGTTCTAAAAAATTGGAGTGATTATATTCTGGCGATGCAAGAGAAAACGCCTGAGCATGAACGTTGGAAAAAGAATGCTGAGATTTGTAAGGATCTTTTATCTTTGGGGCAGATTAAAGAAAAATTAAGTGCTCTTTTAGAAGAGGTTAAACAGTTAAGAGAGGAACAAGCACAAAAGTTTGAAAGGCAGCAGCAGGGGCTGGCGTTTTTGCACCTTTAAGGAGGTTTATGGATGTTCAAGCATATTCTGAAAGAGCGGTAAATAGAGTTTTATTTCCCGATGCGCTCCCCCCACCGTTATGGAAAAAGTTACATGAGAGAGTACCCTTTATTTTAGGTTTGGACCGTTCTGGAAAGAAAGGCGATGCAGATTCACGCCTTAGGGCTATTGCCGATGCTATCAACGCGTTATGGATCGCTACCCCTCCGGAAGGGTTCAGCATTAAGGAAGCAAAAGATGGTTTTGATGCAATTTTAGAAAATTATGGAGATGTCATTGGCCAAAAGGTGATTGTTGTATCGCAAGAGGTGTGGAAAAAAGGGGATGATTATGATGTTTTTAAAGCAGGGGCATTTGCTATTCATCAGGATAATTTGCGTGTCCAGTATGAGCCTTGCATTGTGATTAGACCAACAGAAAACAAAGAAGCCGTATTATTAAAAAGATTGCATGCACATAATGAGTTAAAGAAAATAGGTTCTTTTCGAAGCGCAGCATTGCCTCGGAAAGTATTCACTAGTGTGAGTGGAGAAGCTGCTGATGAGCCGTTAAGTTTGATTCAGAAACGATATCTTGCAGACTTCAGCTCTTTGGTTAAAAATGAGAAAATCCCCTGTCAATTAGATCGACTTACTATCCTCATTTCTGTTCCCTTCAATATTAAAGTCAAACTACTTATTAATGTTGCAGATTCGTTGCGAAACCTCCATTCACGAGGTTTTATTTATGGTAACGTTTCTCCTTTAAATTTATTAATAGACCTAGTGGAAGGGAATTTTGAAGTTGTGATTAACAATTTTAATTTCACCACTCGTCCCGGCAGGGATGATACCGTATTTGAGGAAAAAAAAGTGTCGCCTTATTGGGATACTATGACTCTTGAGGGATGGTTTCTTCCATTCACGGATATTTATGGATTGGTGATGACTATTGCAGAAGTGTTGCTTCCGGGAGTGGCTCTTGGAGAGGGGAAAAATCTTTCTGGCTTGAGCGAAAATGGTTTGTTCCTCATTCAAAGGTATATAAAAGAATATAGAGAAACAGATCTGGATTCAATGAGTCATTTATTGGAGATACGGGGTATTTCTGATTTTGAAAAAATCCTTGAAACGAGTTCTCAAGACGTCTCAGATATCGAAAAAATGTGGGCAATAATAAAGGTCGTCTTGGATCTTGTCAAAACGGTGAAACGGCAAGAAAAAGTCCTTCAAGAAAGAATAGGATCTAGTATGGGTGCATATATTCCGTTGTCGAGAATGCAAGATAAATCAAAAGATAGGGTCGTTAAGCTATTTCAAAGTTGCAATGGTTTTTTGTCTTTTGAGGGAATCGCGACTAAATTGGAAAGTTTTTATACTGCTTATATCTCAAAATAGGAGTTGGGAACAGCTTGAAAGCCCATATTCTCATTTTGAACTATGAGGAGTAGATACTGGTTCCAGTATCTATAAAAACAAAGGATGTTTTAGATCCTTCCCTTTTGGCATGCTCCATACACGATGAAAGTCTTTCAAAAGGGTCGTTTTCAATGCTGATGCAAGCGCAGGAAAATATCTTTAAAAGACTTGTAGCCTCAGCACTTCCTGGTGATGCAGCACTACTTGCGATGACCCAGTCGTATTCCTTTTTCACTTCTTCCAAAAGAGAGATGAAACGTTGATTGCCCAAAAGTTCATTCGAGTAGCGACAGATGCCCCCAGAGCCTATTCTGTCATATTTTTCTTCTCTTATTTTTGAAGGCTCTTTCACTTTTCCTTCCAAGTATTGCAACATTCCTGGAGATGAGGCCCCTTCATAGTCATCGAATCGGATATCGAGAATCAATGTTTTTAAGCCACGTCGGAATAGAAGTTCTGCTAATGGGATAGCATAGTCGGGTCCATTCCCTTCTAAAAGAAGCAATGTGTCATCGCCCTCTTCTGCGGTAGTTAAATGTGCGATCAAGCGACGGAGGGTTTCTAGGTCGGAGTCGAGCAGTGGGGTGTTTGCTCCCTTTTTTAACAATTGAGATAAGCTACCTGAAATGTGAAACCCAGCCGTCTTAAGATTTTCTGGAGAGGCTTCAATTCCATTGACAACGGATAAACACAAGATCCAAATAAAGGAAGAGAAAGCTCCAAATATAGCTCCGGCAATTGTTAATAGAATCAAGTGTGGTGGTTTCGGATGAATTGGAGGAACGGCCATATCGATAGGGGCTGATTGGAATTTTTCCAAATTGTTGTTAATATTTTTTGATTCGACAACTCTTGATACCTCTTCGACCAACGATTTATTTATCGTCATCTGTTGTGAGATAAGCTGCTCCGCGCTCCACTGTTCTGGGAAAGAAGCCATTTCCAACCGAAGTGTACCTAGATTTTCTTCAATCATTGTTTTTTCTTGCTTCAGATTATTTAGAGTATTATCCAGGTGGCTATTTAGTTGATTGTCTAGAATGTAAAGTTGCTCTTTGGTGAGCGATAACAAAACTTTTTGCAGTTGGACGATTTTTTCTTTAATGAAATCACGGCGAAGTTTTAGAAGCGTTAAGGACTGCTGCACATGTGTTTTTAACGCATTTTTTTGAATCGCAATATCGGACAGTAAACGGTCCTGTTCTCTGGAACTTCTATTTTCGTAATCTTTGAGTGCAAGAAGGAGGTCATTTGTCCTTGTGATCATATTCATGCTCACAGGATCTGATAAAGTTGTGCATAACGAGGTGATTTCAAATCCCGGCTCATCCATCTGGGCAATCACAAAGTGGTGTTGCCTTGTTTCAGATTCCAAGTTACTCAGTTCTTTCACATATCCGATGTAGAGGTCTTTTGTTACGTTAATATCTAATCCCTGTTTCATCTCTGTGATTTCGGGCCCGTCTATTAACGTGTCGACATCATCATTTGTCTCCACATTAGGGCTTTTAAGTGCAAGGTAGAGAGATTTTAATTGTTGGTTCAGCACCCTTTTTTCTGCAGTGATATTATTGATTGTGTCCAAGTCAAACGAGGAGTCTATGAGCTCGCTGTCAAGAGACCCTTCTTGTTGGATGTTATTGAGCCTCTTGATTGTTAGGTCTATGGAGAATAGTTTTTCTTTGAGCAGCTGTTGATTAGCAGCAAGAAACTCCATGGCTTTTTCGGAGGTTGCAAATCCTGTTGAAGAAAGATCGGAAGAGAGCTTTTCCGCGTTTGCATCCATCATCGATTCTAACTGTGAGCCGACATCCTCCTGCCTTTCTTTCAGATAATTAATTTGCATCTGGCAAAGGTTTTCATGTTCGCATTGAAGATGTTGTAGATAGACATCCATTAGAGCATTCAGATTTTTTGCTGCTTGCTTTCTATCGGGATATTTATGAATAATTTTAAGGACGCTTTTGTCTATCTTGTCTTGTTGAAAGGTGAATTGTTTAAGCAGCCCTCTAGCAGCTTCTTGTATTGGATGGAGTTTTAAAGAGTAGCTATTTCCTTTAAGGGACTCCGGTGTTGTGCGTAATATTGTAAAAGCGAATGTATCTGTTGCAAATGGAGAACCAAAGGACCCCTCGCCAGCACGATTTCCGGATTCGTCATCGATAACATAACCGTCTTCTGAAATAACAGACAGGCGGAACGATTTAGGCACTTCATCCATGTAGACAATCTGTTCTAAACGGAGATCTTTGAAGGATGTGTCGACAATAGGTGCGGGAGCTTTTTTTAGGGTAGCATACTCTGCTATAAGATTATTTTTGATGGTTTTAAAAGGAATAAGAGGAAAATGATATTCGTTTTTTGTGATGACCCCTTGTAGCCCTTGATCTTTTACTAACTCTTCGAGCAGTTTTCTTGAACTCATCATCGTTAAAGCATCACTATCAGCCGGGCCGTCTGTCATGAAAACAAGAGCTGCACCCATGCCGTCGGAGAGACCTGATTTACTTTTGCTTTTTTCCTTGAAAGAAGCTTCTACTTGATACACGACAGGTTGGACAAGTGCGATGATGAATGCTAGCAAAGCGAAAAGAAGCGTTGTCTTGTATATTTTATTTCTATTCTTTTTGAATAGCATTTTCAGGTCTGAAAAAGAAATCGAAAATTCGTCGACAGGGTCTTTTTTGTTATCGTTCATGTATTCCTCAGTCAACAGTGGTCACTTGATAAATAGAGTGGCCCGTCTGGAACGCTTGCGCGCTTGGCAGTAATTGGCTGATAAAACGGTTCCACTCGGTAATGGCCTTAGCAGATACATATACAGTATCTCCCGGGATCAGAAGCAAGCTGTCATTTGGCAAATGGATGATGTGCTCCCAGGCAAGTATGTAGATTTTTGGGCACGGTAAATTACCACGGATTACCTGGATGTGTCTTTTATCCCCGGTGAATGGAATACCGCCTGCGTGAACGAGAACTTCTCGTAACGACATAAATCCGTAAGGTAGGTGTACGGGCCTGGGATTGTTTACCTCTCCCATCACCATGACGCTGCTGTCTAGTTTGTTTGCGATGAAGATCTTATCTCCTCCGCGCATAACGATATTTTGCGACATATCGCCCTCATTGATCAGCTTATACAAGTCGACAGCTAAGGGGGCTCCATCTCTGACGATATAGCTTAAAAATAGGTTGGCATCGGAAGGGATATGAGCGTTTGCTAGGACATCATAAAGACGTTTTTTGCCGTCCACCGGAACATTGGCATGAGCGACCATTCCTGAGAGCTCAACTTTGCGCATGAGACGGTCTTGATATGTGACAAAAAGCTCAACATCTTGAACCTGTTCTCTGTATTTTTCTTGGAGTTTGTCTCTAGCTTCATCAAGTGTAAGCCCAGAAACCTCTACAGGAGGAATATCTGGAAGATCGACAAAACCGTTAGATACACGAAATCCCCCAACGTTCTTGTTGATGAAGAGAATAGCCTCCATCAGGTCTTTTCGTTTAGGATGATAGAGGACGATATTGAGGATGTCATCTTCAGCGATGACGTCTTTGTATTCTTCCATTGCCTCAGGGGTAATTTCCTCTGTGCAGATTCCTTCCATTTCCAGGATTGCAAATTTTCCCTGTTTAACTTGGTATGAGTCGACGACGAATTCGTCAGGACCCATGATTGGGTAATCGCACATTGGGCGGCAGCATGCTGTAAAAGTGAGGAGGGAAAAGGCTAAGAGGAGAGAATGTTTCATTCCGCATGATCCTAAGTGTTCATTAGTAGTAGACTAATAGGAGATCTGGTATACATGTTTACCTTAAAAGTGTTTAAATCGGAAGCGTTTTTCCGTACATGTTAACGGGGTCTATAAATTTAACAGGATGAAGAGGATAGGCAGGATAAGAAAACAGAGGGAGATTCAAAAACAGCCGTTTGCTTTTTTTGAATTTTTCTCTGTCGTCTTATCCTGCCTATCCTGTTAAATTTGAATTTTTTAGGTGTCCGTGAACATGCAACGTTTTTCCCGGGTATCATTGCAGAAGTTAATCGAAAATCGATAGAAACTGAATTAGAGTATGAAAAATAATAGCGTATTTATTGTCAGAGTGGCTGCAGAAGAAATTTCTGAAGAAGCCTGGAAAAAGCTCGAAGAGATCGGGTGTCAAGTTCTTTATAGCAGTGAGGAAGATGGTCTTCTGCAGTTTTTTTGTCACTTCCCCGAAGGTGTGACAGAAAAGAGCGTGATTGCGAATTATCCTGCCGTTTTGTCTATTGTAGACTCGGGCCCCTTACAAATCGATTGGGAGTCTCAGTGGGCGCAGCATGCTCCAGGGTATCGCGACGGCTATCTTTATGTCGATTTAGGCTCTCAAGCAAAACCTCGAGAGCTGAAGCTCAAGCCGGGTCCCGGTTTTGGCGACCTTTCCCATCCCACCACCCGTCTCATGTTAAAGCTTATGTGCGATCATGTAGGGAACAGTGTTCTGGATGTTGGATGTGGCAGCGGCATCTTGTCTCTTGCAGCGCTCGCTATGGGCGCGGCTTCTGTACACGGCATTGATATCGATGATGAGGCGCTGGTCCATTCCCGTTGTAATAGTCAGCTGAATGGAATGGATATTTCTTTTATGAGGCCCGAGGAATATATTGTTAAGGTGATTCCTCAGGAAGGACTTACAGTTTTGATGAATATGATATGGTCTGAGCAGGATGTCGCTTGGGATTCATTAAAGGCTATACATCCTTTTGTTTCTGAGGTGATTTCTTCCGGTGTTTTACTAGAAGACGATTCCGCTTATCTCAAGCTCTGCCGGAAGCGAGGATGGAAGTTGTTAAGCAAGATTGAGAGTGAAGGGTGGATGGCATACCACTTTAGATACTGCCTTAATTGTTCTCGCAGCTCCCCTTAGGGACTGGAAACAAATAACCTACACGATTGGGCAGCGCGAAAGCTCCCGCGGTTGAACGATCGAAAACTTCCCCATATTACAATATTGGGTTGTTTTCGATCGATTCAACCCCGGGGCTTTGGCGCTGTCTAATCGTTTAGGTTATTTTTTTCTAGTCCCTTAGTTTTACCGCAAGGACAGCACTTGTTGGCGTCTTCCCCTTTCTTCTCGTTTCCTTTTCCGTACATGGTGGAATAAAATCCATCGCCAGAGAAGGTTAGTCCGATCCCTCCGCCTGGTTTACGCACTAAGGAAGGCTCGTGGCATTTATCGCATATTTTTAGAGGATCATCGGTGATTTTTTGAAAGGCTTCTTGCTTATGACCGCACTTGGAGCAAAGGTAATCGTATGTTGGCATAATGGACCTGGTAGGTTGTGAATTAGCAAGTAGGGCGTGCAATAAGGTATGTTATACGTCCTACTTAGTCGCCCCTGAAAAAGCATTTTTTTCAGAGGCGACTACTTATCAAATTTTTGGAAAGGTTACATCATTCCGCCCATTCCGCCCATTCCGCCCATTCCACCCATTCCACTTATAC
>JBAWZJ010000032.1:0-12816 GCA_037143085.1 Parachlamydiaceae bacterium
ACTATGCGATGGAATAAATTCGCCTAGGACTTTAAATCCTACCTTCTTATAGACATGCATCGCGTGTGAATTTGTTGCTTCAGGATCGATTAAAACTTCAGAAACTTGAGGGAATTGATTCAAAAGAAATTCTTCAATGAGAACGTGGGAGAGTCCTTTCCCAAGATATTTGGTGTCCCCAATTAGCATGTCGAGTGTGATTGCATCTCCCTCATCATTGCACCATTTAGTTAACTCGTCTGTAGGCTTGCATACAGAAGAGGTTATGAGAAATGCAAAAGGATGATCTTTATCGTAAGCCAGCCAATATTGAGAAAAAGATGATCCCTGAAGAAACTCATCTAAGTGTCTGAAAGTGTTTTCTAATCCCTGTCCATAAAACCATTGCGCTACATGAGGTTCCTTAAGCCATAAATGCACAAGAGATCGATGCGCTTTATCTACAGGTTTAAAGTTAAAGCGAAATCGAAATGTCGAGGAAAAATTTCCAGTTGTGCTCATTGCGATTTCCTCAGAAGTTTCATTGTGTATTTTGCTGGCAAAATCCGAAGTAACCGGCAGAGGATTTTATAAAAGAGAAATGGCTCACAGCGAGATCGATCACTCAAAGCGAAATCTACCATGCATTTTCCCATTTTTTCAGGTTTCCATGTAAATGGTAGTTTACCTTTTAAGCCAGGGGTATCAACAGGGCCTGGATAAACAACCGAGAATCGCAATTTCGTGCCAAAATACGTCAAAGCTAAACTTTCAAAGGCTTTAGCAATGGCGGCTTTTGAAGCGCAATAAGCGCTTCCTGTCGGTGGGGCAAAAATTGCATTAATTGAGCTTGTAGCAATGAAATTGGTCGGACCATTTTCCTGGCATAATTTTTCCCAAAATTCTACCCATGCCAAAACGCCAAAGTAGTTCACTTGCATTATGTTTTCATGAATTTTAAGATCGAACTGGTTGGGATTTTCTATCACAGCTTCTCCTGCGATGCCTGCATTTAGAAAGAAAAGAGAAGGAATCAGTCCTTTTTTCAAAATAGAAGACGAAGCCTTGACAATCTGTTCCTTTTGCGAAACATCACAGGTAACGGGAATAAATGCCCCAGATAACTCTTTTTGCAGTTGGTCTAGTTTGTCTCTTGAACGTGCAACACCCACGACCTGCCACCCACGCTTTACCAGCTCTTTTGAGATGGCCTTCCCAATCCCCGAAGAAGCACCTGTTACTAATGCGACCTTAGTTACCATACCAGTCCTACAATGGAATTTTCTGAGATGGGTCCAAAAACACGACTATCATCATGCTGTGCGGAAAGATTGTCAGAGAGCACGAAAACATGACCTAAGGGCACTTGAAAAGACTTATCAATAGCATAGGTCCCATACTTCCAGTTAGACCAATTCCTAAAAACTTTGTCGCTTTGCTGAGCAGTTCCATTTACGGTTACCTTACTTTCCGTAATTTGAACTGTATCAGTCTCCAATGCTACGATGCGCGATACCCATTCTTTGCCTTCATGTTTGAAAGCTATAATATCTCCTATCTGGTATTGCCGGAGGTATGGAGATATGTGATTCACAAAGACGTGACTACCATCTTTAATTGCTGGCTCCATGCAATCGCCAGGAACATTGTAAGGATGAGCAATTGCCCATGTGACAATAGTCAATAGAGGAACGATTAAAGCGATCACTTTGTAATGCTTTTTCATAACACTCCTGTAGGAGATGATCGTATGTTTTTTCTGAGAAATATTTTTGAATGACCATGCCAATAATTTTTTATTTCTCCTATTCGTTCATACCCGCTTTTTAAATAAAACTCTTCAGCCTGAAAGTCCCAGGTATCCACTAGAGAAAAAATGCATCCATTCTTGATTGCTTCTTGTTCCGCTGCACCTAATAGTTTTGTGCCATAGCCTTGTTTTTGAAGGCTTTCCTCAACCCACATTACGTCAATATAGACCGATTCTGTATCCATAAATGCCTGTATGCCACCGAAAACTTCCCCTGATTCATTTTTTAAGAAAATTGATAGTGGCTTATCTCGCTCACCGAATAGAGCTTCATAACATTTGATTAAACCTTCTTTTACAATGTCATTGTCAGCATGATTAGGAGTATAATCAACGATTACTTTCATCTTTTCCTGAGGATTCATTTGGATGATTCTCCCGAGGAAAATTGCAACTTCAGCCACTCAAAGGATTTGTCAATCATGTCTGGCCTTTTACGAATGTAGTGATCCATTCCATCAACACGGAAATAAGTAATCGGAGCTCCAGCATCCATGCCTTTTTGAATAAATTGGTCACACGAATCTATGATGCTATCTTCCGCCCCAGCAACGACCAAGAATGGGGTTTTAATTTTGCTATAGTCGATGGGAGGTGTTTGAAAAGCATCGGCATGATAAAGATAAGTCATTCCACCCATCCTCAAGTCCGGAGTTGGATTTGCTATGATCTCTTGGACAAGAGCATCAAATTCCAAGCGAGTAGAAGGAATATCTGAAGAGAATGGTATCCATCTTGGAATAGCATCATAAAGTCTTATCCAAAATGAGTCTTTCTTCCATTGGTCGAAAAACTGCCATAGCTCATCTGCCCAACTCCAATCCCCAGCTCCTGACCAATTGATTGTTGCGATCGTATTAGGACACATAATCGATAAATCCGTTACGAGGGGGCCTCCTTCCGATACCCCTACAAAGATAAACTCGCCATTCCATCCAGCAGGTGGATGTTCTTCCAAGTGGTGAATTACCTGCATATGGTCTTTTAGACGTTGCGATCTTGTGTAGTGTGTCCAAAACTCTTCTTCATCTATCTGGTTGCCGTCAACGCCCCATTGTTCGACTGTAAGATAGCCAACTCGAAGAGGTTTGACTCTTTCAACAAAATAATTCCTAATAAAAAAGACGCTTCCTATGTCGCCCTTGCTTGTGGACCCCTCACAAAGAACAAGAATGGGGTATGACTTATCGATAGAATCAGGAGGAGTAAAGTAGTAGACGATAGAAGATTCGTTGTTTTCCCGTTCAACTGTAAAGCGGATGGAAGGTGGAATATTGTATTGATCTGCTTTTGCGGACAATGGGAAAACAAGTAGAGCACCTACAAAAATCAAAAGCCTGACAATAACCGTATTTTTCATACTTACAATTCCTTAAGCGAAATGAAAGAGAGTATAGAGCTCTTCTTTAGTAAAATCAAGGCATTCCAAACATTTTTCCCTATAGAACAGTTGACTTTCTAGTCCAAGACTGTCAAAATCTTCCTCTACTCTTTTAAAGGTTGGGAATACAAATGGCCAAAACGCAAACAAAGTCCTTAGTCAAGCCTGATTCAAGCGTTGCGGTTCCTGCGGGCTATCGTGAGTTCTTTAATGAAATTAAAGAAAAAATTAGAAGTGCTCAGCTAAAAGCAGCTATTGCCGCCAGTCGAGAGCTGACTCAACTATACTGGGACCTAGGCAAAGACATTGTTGAAAAACAAGAGAAAGAAGGATGGGGTAGTAAAGTTTTAGAACGGGTGGCTAAGGACCTTCAAAATGAGTTCCCCGGAATAGAAGGATTCTCAAGAGCTAACATCTTTAGAATGAGAGCTTTTTATCTAGCTTATTCAAATTGTCTAACAGCTGTTAGACAATTGCATAATGATCCATTAGTACCCTTTTTTAACATACCTTGGGGTCACAATTTCGTCCTGTTAGACAAGCTAAAAAGCTTTGAAGAGAGATTGTGGTACGCCAAGAAAATTATTGAACACGGTTGGAGCCGAAGCATCCTCACGATTTGGATTGAAAATGATCTTTATCGTAGAGAAGGAAAAGCGATCACCAATTTCAAGACCACCTTACCAGCTCCGCAATCAGATTTAGCTCAGCAGACTCTCAAAGACCCTTACGTCTTTGATTTTCTCACGCTCCACAAGGAACATTTGGAGAAAGACTTGGAAGATGGGCTAGTCAACCATATTCAGAAATTTCTGATTGAATTGGGGCAGGGGTTTGCATTTATGGGTCGGCAGTATCTGCTGACTGTAAGCGGGCAGCCATTCTACATCGATTTGCTTTTCTACCACGTCAAGCTTCGCTCTTTTGTCGTTGTTGAGCTAAAAGCAAAAGCTTTCAAGCCAGAAGATGTGGGTCAGTTGAATTTCTATCTGTCTGCTGTTGATGATATGATCAAGCATCCGACTGATAACCCAACAATTGGGATTTTGCTCTGCAAAGACAGGGACAAAGTCATTGCTGAATACGCCTTCAGGGGCATTGATCGACCAATGGGGGTCGTGGAATATGAAACCATGCTTACCAAGGCCATACCAGAAGATTTGAAATCTAGCTTACCGACTGTGGAAGAAATTGAAGCTGAATTGTCTCCAAGCGTACCAGACAATATATCCAATTGATTAGTTAAAGCAGGACCGCTGTAGTTTGTCTAAATGCTCTAAAACAGCCTCTAATTCTAGAGGGGTGCAAAAAGTTTTAATATTGGTAAGTTCTTCCAAGAACATTCTCTTTGACCAAATATCCCCCTTATCCGAAGTAAGGAAGATTTTGCATCCTGTCTTGTAAGCAGAATCGAAATGGAGAACGTCTCTTCTATTTTCTGGTCCTTTTCCAATGATAGCCTCGACGTCAAGATAAAGAGAACTTCCCGCAAAATCTCCCCAAGTGATTTCTGTAAATTCTTTCCAAGCAGCATGACAATCTCTCCATTGAGCAGCCGATGGTTGTGCCAGCAAAAGGGGCTTTTTGGGACGATCTGGAGAGTCATAGGGGAATTGGTAAAATTTACACCACGTAAAAGCCTTCATTTTTGAAATGTCCGCACCTGTATCGCAATATATAGAGATGCAGAAAGAATCACTATCCATGTAAACCTCCATATTTTTAACGCTGGAGATTACCATAGAATGACAGTTAATCCAATACAGTTTTATATGCACCCCATGACGCACACGCGTAATAGGGAATGAATTATCTTTTCTTTGCCCAGTAAGCAAGCATTCCACGACGTGCAGCTTCCCTACTTTTATCTTTGCCTTCCTGTGTTTTTGCCCCTGTAGATAAGCCTCCATGCACTCGGCAACGGCCATTAATCGGTTCATCTGTTTTGGAGTCCACCACGACCTTAGCTTTGCAGGAATGACCATCTCGGCACTTGGCCCTGCATAAAGGCCGGTTCTTCTTCCATAAACTTTCGTTTTTCCAATGAGCCGAACGATCAACATCTAACATGTGATTGGAATAACTCCATGGCTCCCAAGGTTTATACTGCCATGATCTACCCATAATCAACCCCCCAATCTTCTGTGCAACAGTTAAATTGCAATGCAGTTGCAATAGTTGTTGCATTTTTCAAATCCAAATCCTCTATGTACAAACATTATTTGTTGCGCCATTGTTGCGTCACCTGTTGCATATTTCATGAGAATGTTGCGTGTTGCATTCTCTAGGGTGTGCAACATGCAACGCAGCGTTATTTTTTGATTTTTCCTTCAGCTTTTGCCTTCTTTATAACTCGACAAATGGTGGATTTATGCACATCAAGTTCTTTTGCAATATCGGCCTGTTTTACTCCTTCATTGTACATGTCTATTATGTCTTCATCGTTTCTATTTTCAATATCCCTACAACTCCAGATAAGCTTTGACTCATTAGAAGTGAGCGCCGCTTCAAATGGCTTAGCGTCATCTCCACCAAAGCTCCTGTTTTTTTCAAAATGAACCTCAAACTTGGCTCCATCTGATGGAGAATACTTTGGAGGGCGTCGCAGGTTAATTACAGTATCAAGAACATCTTCTTTTCTGCTTGTCCCTCTCTGCTGTCCTGCTTTGGCTGCGTGATGAACAAACAAAACTGACTTACCCATTCTCCGTAAGAATAAGGCCAATTCTTGTACAGGCAACCAACTTTCTGCGTCATTTTCTTTGCCCGATCTAGTCAAAGTAGAGAGATTGTCGAAAACAATTAAATCAAAATCGTCCATGTATTCAATAATATCGGCCTGACCTTCTGAAGTGCATAAATCTCTAATTCCAGCTTCCTGGAGATCAGGAGTAATAAGCCTAAAATATGCTGAATCCAATAGGTGTCTCTCAGAAGAACGTGAGATTTGAGCAAGCCGTTCTTGCATCGTACTTGATGGCATCTCACCATCTACATACAAGACTCTTTTTGGTTCGGATGCTTGCCAACCAAATATTGTTCCGCCTGTGGCAACTGCATAAGCTATTGATAAGGAAACATATGTTTTTCCAACCCCTCTTAAAGCATAAATCATGGTCAATCCCTGCTCTGGCAGCCATGGAGAAAGGAGCAATTTCTTTGGAGGTATTTCTAATGAAAGAAAAGTTTGAATATCGATTGGTTTCAAATGAGGCTTTCTCGAAAGCTGCTTCTTCGCGGCTTCGACACCAAAATTTATACGCAGGTCATTAAAATCAGTAAGCGGCATCTCTTCCTTGAATTTTTGGTCATCTGGAAATATTGGCAATATAACTTTACATTGATGCTTTTTGGCTGCCGCTAGAGCTTTTGTTTTACCAGGATTTCCTGAAGTATTGTGATCATCATCCGCAGCAATCACGATATGATGGCGCGGATAAAGTTTTTTTAGATTTCTCACCACTGGATCAATATTATGACAGTCAAAAGCGACAATAGTAGGCCATCCTGAAGCTTCGTAAACACTACTCCCTGTGGCATAACCTTCAGAAACATAAATGAGACTGTTAGCTTTGATTTCGCCTATTTGATGATAATTTCCCTGTTTTAATCCATAGATTATCTTTGTCCCATCTGCCCCAATATACTGAACACCACAAACCTCTCCTGTGCCATTGCAAATCGGTACAACCAAAACAGGATTGCCATAATCATCTTTGGAATATCTCACACCATGAGCCTTGACAGATTTTTTTATCAAATAAGCCTCATGATCAGGATGCGTGGAGGTAGGTGATGCTTGATCCCATAAAGTACGAGCATTTTCAGCTCGCTTTTTCTTATCTTCTTCGATCTTTAGTTCGATTTCTTTCTGTCGTCTTAACCATTCTTCGCGTATAGTCTGCAACTCGCTTTCACTGTAACTAGCACTCTTATGTTCCCAAGAACTGTATTTAAAGCTACTTCCGTCACTCCAGGAGCCGTATGCACAATTCAAATATGGGGTTCCTCGAATCGACACACCTTCAAAAGCGAAATACCACTCATCTTTTTCCCTCTTTTGATCCCTTGTAAACCGATGAAGTTCTCCATCTTTAACCATGGGACCCTGAAATGGAATTCCATCGTGGAGCATTTGAGAAAGGCATTCATTCTCAAGATCATTGAGTGTGTATCGACCATTACCTTTATCCATTCTTTTCTCCGCGATGCTTCTTGCCAGCTTCCCAATGATTCTTCAGATTGACCTGCAAATATTCGAGGAGTGCAATTTTGGGAACTATGCGTCGTCGTTTTGAAATCTGGACGAAAGGTAAAACACCACTTTTTAGAGCTTGTCGAACGGCATATTTCGTTCCAAACAAGCCAAAAATATACAAGTCATCAATGGTAAAAAAATGACGGTTCTTGAACTCTTGAAAGAGTTTGTCTATTATAAAATTTGATTTTGAATTCATGACATCACCTATTTTCAGAGCCTGTCATGCAGGAAGATAAATTCAGCATGCGTGAAACAAAGAAATTCTATTTCTTGAAATTCACTCAACGCTTTTGGTATCTTGGGGTTTAGAAAAGCAGCCCTAAAGCGAATTGCTTTTTTATGCCATGATTACCTCGTACGTATTCATGGCTTTTTGCTTTTCTATCCCTATCCATTTATCCCTCTTGCATGGCGCCTACTTGTTAATAATTGTTGCTTATTCTATCTAAAGCTATGCTGCTGAATAAAATTTCTGCATGTAAAGCTTTTTTATTTTTGAGCACCTTTATCATTTACCCTTCTACTTACTTTCAGAGATAAATGTCAGAAGTGCTTTCTCATCCAAAACGATGCGACGCCCTATTTTCCTGGCTACCTTGTCTCTGAATCCACCAAGATTTTTAAACAAAAGGTTCTTCAACATGTTTTCGGTAAGAAATGCATATTTCTCCACCGCCTGTTTCTTCGTGAGATACTGTTGGCTAAGTTCATTCATCAATCTTCTCCTTGTTATATTTACGGATTCTCTTGCCGGAGATTTCCTTAAAAAACCAAAACAAGCTTAAGATTGACAAAATAGAAAATTGAAAAAACTGTCGTTGATTGGCATCAAATTATGGGTCAAAAATACCACCATTTTTCTCGAAAGCTACTGCTATCCAATCATACACATAATCAACAACATAAAACTTAAGGGGGGACTGATATAGATCGATTAACGGGGACTCTAAAATTCTCTTTTTAGACCAATTTAATGATTTTAAGACTCGTGTTAGACAATGAATTGCGAATCGCAACTTAAGCACATTGATCGCATTCCCATTTTCCAAAAAAATATCAGGAATGTGAATAAGAGTATTGAAATCACCTTTGGGTATTTCCTCCAATGAGGGTCTTCCCTTTCTAGCATTGTTTGGTATAGGAAAAACCTTTGAAATCCAGTTCCAGATTGTCCTTGGATCGTGAAATCTATTGATTTCAAGCAAATGATATAGGGGATACTCCTTATCACAAAGATACTCAGACATGCTCTCTATGGTAGAAAGTTTATGCTTTTTCAAATACCAAGTGACTTGTGCTGCAGCTTGAACAGCAATTACATTCATTTGAGGACCAGAAAGACCAGTACGATCTCTTTCAAACCCAAGCAAATATGTATCTTGACAAATTGCAAAAGGCGCATCTTTCTCTAGAATCTGTTTGAGAAGACTGTAGCCATCATGACATTGAGTAATGACAAAAAGTTCGTCTGCATGCTTATCATACTCGCATAGAAAGTCTACAATGGTTTCCACGCTTGAATTGCGCTTAAGGGTTTTACTCTC
The DNA here is from genome assembly GCA_037143085.1 of Parachlamydiaceae bacterium. Classification (GTDB taxonomy): domain Bacteria; phylum Chlamydiota; class Chlamydiia; order Chlamydiales; family Parachlamydiaceae; genus JBAWVE01. The sequence continues at coordinate 8,976 of JBAWZJ010000032.1, forward strand.
CTTCAAATAATACATGTATCCAAAAAGCTTATTCCTTATATCCTCTTCATACTTTGCGATCCTTACTTCAAAATCCCTCTCATCTACAGGAGGAGTCATTTCTTCAGCTGAAGACGCTTGCATCTGTTTAAGAAGCGAGCTATATCTTCGATCTAAAATTTTATCTAAGCTGAATTTTTTGGTTTTAGTAGGCTTTGAGGAAACGCTAGAATCCTCCTGTTGGTCTAGTGGGTACCATCTAGTTTTAGGCATTTTCAACCTCCTTAAAAATTTGATTAGACATTTTAGCAACAGCGTCAATAGACCGTGATTCGACAAGGTGCGCATAACGTCGCGTCATGGACACGCTCCTATGACCCAATAGATGACCTATTTCTCCAAGAGATAAACCCTGAGCAAGCATTTCGGTGGCATAAGAATGTCTGCAATCATGCCCCCGAAAGTCTCTTAATTTGGCCCTTTTAATTGCTGTTCTGTATGCTCTACGCAGATCAAGGGGACGATTCTTGTCTTGAGAAGGAAAAAGATATCCAAGCGAAGTTTGACCTATTGCAAGCTGCCGAAGCAATTCCAATACAAATCCCAAGACAGGAACAGAACGCATATCGCCATTCTTGGATTCTCTGATGGTGATCTTTCCTTTATTCAAATCGACATCCGTCCAGCGTAAATGACGGATTTCATTGTAACGGCATCCAGTGGACAGTTGAAGAACTATAAAGGTGAGTAAGTAGGGGTTTTCGCTCTCTCTGCAAGCTTTTAGGAGAGCCTGCCTTTCTTCAGGGCTTAAGAAGCGTGTACGCTCACGAGATTCTTTTTCTCTGGAAATCTTTTTAACAGGGTTGCCTTCGATCCATTCCCATTGTTTCTCGCAAGTGCTTAAAACATGGCTAAGGGTAGCAAGATATCTGTTACAGGTGCTTCCGCTACGCACCACACCCTTTTCGGTGGGTTCAGTTAACAGTTTTTGCTTCTTTTCTGCGATTAATGATGGGCGGATGTCTTTAAGGAAGTAGTGTCCTAACTCCTTTTCCCACCATTGTAAATGACCTCTTTTAACGACTGAGACTGCCTGCTCTTTGGAATACCTTTGTACGGCCTCTTTAAAGATATACTTTCTTGATGCAGCGATAAGCTGGTTTTTGCCACAGCGCATCTCAGTTTCAGTTTTCTGAATCCAAAGCTTTGCATCGGTTTTTCGATTGAATGTAGCCGTCAGTCTCGGACCACCACCTTTAAGCTGTACTTCGGCATAAAATCTCTTGCTGCCATCGCTTAAATCTCTTTCTCTAATATGACCCATTTTGACTCCTTTTAACCCGCGAGGAGGATACATAGTCCTGAGGACGGCAGTATCTTCTCTCTTGAGAATTAGCTGTTTAAAAGGGAGTGCTTATGTAAAATCCGGAATATATCCGGAACAGACACTCCAAATTGACGCCTCAAAACAATTTTTGAAGCGCCCGTTTGGGTGATTTAAAGAAATCTAGAACTCCGGATATACTCCGGATTCTTTACGCCGGCAAGAACGTAAAGTATATGGCCAGAACTGGAATCGAACCAGCGACACAAGGATTTTCAGTCCTCTGCTCTACCGACTGAGCTATCTGGCCAGACGAAGTAGAAAAGATACGCTACTCGCTATTTTTTGCGCAATCATTTTTATTGGGTCTGTGCATTTCCTTTCGCAGCCGTCTCGCGAAGGTTGGTTTCATCGTCTCTATGGTCTGCCTGAAGACGTATCATGTCTTTCATCACAAAAACAGCTTCTGCTATTTGAAGACCTTCAACATCCACAGCTTGTGCTCCAGCCTTACTATTCAAAAAAGCTTGATACCCCTTATTCTGGCTAATCCTGACCTGGCTATTCTTCTTTAATTCAGGCAACATATTATCCCAGAAAGACTTTTTATGTTGTACCGTCGGCGCGTAATAACGCATATACCACGGCTTCAAGTTTGGCGTGACGTCGGACAAGTCGTCATCATATGATGAAGGAATCACATCAGGTTTAAGCGGGTAGTCTAAATGTTCTTCTCCCATCATCTCATGGGCAAACGGACTGGGAACGACGACGTCGGCTTTAACACCTTGGATCTGCGGTGTTTTCCCCGATACGGTATAATACTTTCCTACCGTCACTTTAAAGAATGTTGACGCTTTATCATCTGTCGCAGTCTGACTTTGAATAGTCCCCTTACCATACGTATGCTCATCCCCTACAATAATAGCCACACCATAATCTTGCAATGCTTGAGCGACAATCTCCGCCGCTGACGCTGTTGCTTTCGATGTCAAAACGATTAAGGGACCATCATAAGCTAACTTACCATCCATGTCGCGATAGAAATGCTCTTCACCATTAAAATATTTAGATACCACGACAACGCCATTTGTGATGAACAACCCGGCAACCTTTACGGCTTGAGATAAAAATCCCCCGCTATTCTCTCGCAAATCTAGGATTAAACCACGTAACTTCCCTTTTTGATCCAACTTTTTAATTGCATCACGCACATCATTTTCACTTGTCACATTATCCTTGTCGTTCTCATAAAAAGAGTCGAGCTTGATTAATCCAATAATTCCCCCATCAACCGGAATAGATTGCATCAAAGCGCGATCATCATTAACCGCAATCTCTTCTCTAACCAAAGATACATTGACAACTTTTTCTTCTTTTCCATCATTAGCAGGTCGTTTCAAAACAAGATTTATCTTTGATCCTTGTTTTCCTTGAAGCATCTCTGTAACTTTCTCTAAGGAAAGGCCTTGAAGGGCTGTACCATCAATACTGACCAAACGATCATGTTCTTTAATCTCACCATTTTTTGCTGCCGGACCATCCTTAACCATCTGCGAGATAACATAACCGTTCCTGGTTGATTGGATGACAATACCAATCCCCTGCATCTCCTTTTCTAACCTTAAGCGCATATCATATGCTTCAGCAGGGTTTAAAACAGTTGTATGAGCATCAAGACTACTCGCTAGCGCTTTTAATACATGCATTGTGAAGGCGTTTTCCTTCTCCGCATCACTCATGGCACTTCCGTTCTCGTTAAGAAAAAGGTATTGATTTTCATGATCTTTTGAACGTCTTTCAAACAGACGGATAGTCTGATCTTGTCGATCGATCACATACGGTCCTCCATAACGCTGCTTCTCTGTTGTAATAAATTGGGCCAACACCTGTTTTGTTCGTTGTGCAAGTTGACTTTCACTTTTTGCAAAAGGACGCTTTAAATCAGGATCGCTCCACTCATCTTCCGTTGGAGTCTGTTGTGAATTATCCTTCAGAAATAGTGGAGACAAATTCTCTTTCTCAAGAGTTCCACGAATCGTGCGAGCCCTCCCTATGGCTTTTTGAATAATGTCATTCAGCTGTTGATATTCAGGAAATTTTCCCTGCTGATATTGACTCATGAATTGCTCTACTTGAGAGTCTGTAAATGAAAAAAAAGGGTGAATTTCACTTTCCAACAAATAAACCCTATCAGGATCAAATTGGTCGACATAGACGTTAAAAGATTTTTTCAAGATAGACGCTGTCATTTCTTTTTTGTCATAATGCTGACTGAAAATCTGTTTCATAATTGTATTAACATCTTCAGTCTTTAACAACTGACTATCTGCCACGCATGAATTAAAAACAAAAATAAAACAAAAACATGTACTGACAAACAAACGAAACTGATTGATAACGCGCATTTTTCCTCCGGTTCAAAACGTAAAATTTTCTTTTTACTCGCTTGCTATAGATAAAAGCAACACTCCTTTTTAATGACTCACCTTACGCACGCTTATTTTTTTTAAATAATTTATCTACAAATAAAAAAAT
>JBAWZJ010000033.1:0-12664 GCA_037143085.1 Parachlamydiaceae bacterium
GAAGCAGAAAACGCCGCTTCGATGCAAATTGTTTTAGCATGGCGCAATGCTCCTAAGCATAATTTTCTCTATCGCATGGCCAGAATCATTCATAGGCACCATTTAGTTATCAAACGAGTCAATGCGACATATATAAAAACATATAGCCCTGAAAGCACCCTTGTCATGACCTTAGATCTTCAAGGCAGTAACGGACAAGCGGCATGGGACGTTGCCAATATCGTCGATTTCCTAAGGGAATTTCTTACAGTAAAATATTTTGCCAGCTTTGACGCAATTGACCAACTTCTTGTAAGCAAAGAAATCATTTCCGGCTCCATGGGAAATTTTCTTCGTTCCGCGATCAATTTCATCCACCAAGCTCTTGTCCATGTCGATGTGAATCTCTACACCATCGACAATATCACAGAGGCTCTATGTCGACATCCGGAATTGACATCTAAGCTGTGCGAAGCTTTCCGGGCAAAATTTGATCCCGACTTCCACAGTTTTGAAAGCTATTTAAAACTCCGCGAACAGTTTTTAACCGATGTCGGCAAATTAGACACCGGACAAGAAGAGAATGATACACGAAGAAAAAATGTCCTGCGCCAAGCCATGAATCTTGTCCACTTCACACTCAAAACGAATTTTTTCAGAACAAACCTCACTGGACATAGCTTCCGCTTAGACCCGCATTACCTCGATGAAATTCCTTTTGAACGGCAAAAGAAATTTCCGGAACTCCCTTACGCTATTTTCTTCATCAAAGGGATGCATTTTTTCGGTTTCCACATTCGCTTTAAAGACCTTGCTCGAGGCGGATTACGTACAGTATATCCTGCAACCCCAGAACAAGTTGCCGTTGAACGCAATAATGTCTTTGTAGAGTGCTATCAGTTAGCCTTGACCCAACACATGAAAAATAAAGATATTCCAGAAGCTGGCGCAAAAGGAATTATTTTCTTAAATCCATACGATAGATTGGATTCAGAAGCTTTGGTTTTACAAAAAGAACTGGAAATGGCGTCTATTTTCAAAGAGGAAATGGAAAGAAAAGTAGAATTTTTCCGAAAAGAGCAAATAGTCGAATACCTCCATCAAGCCCAACGCTCCTTTATCGAAAACTTAGTCATCATCGTCAACTGCGATGAAAACGGGGTCATTCGAGCAAGGAACATTATTGACTATTGGCGCCATCCAGAATATTTGTACCTTGGCCCAGATGAAAATATGCACGACAGCATGATCCAGTGGATTGCCGATTACAGCAAGAAATACAACTACAGACCCGGTGGAGCCTTTATTTCAAGTAAGCCAAAGGCTGGTATCAACCACAAAGAATTTGGCGTCACATCCCTTGGCGTCAATGTTTATATGGATGCCCTCTTGAGGTATTTAGGAATCGACCCTGAAAAAGAAGCTTTTACGGTCAAAATGTCCGGCGGTCCCGATGGCGATGTTGCGGGAAATCAAATCTGCAACTTGTATCGTTATTATCCGAAAACAGCGAAGCTCCTTTCCCTAATAGATGTCTCAGGGACGATTTATGACCCTCAAGGACTCAACTTAGAAATTTTATCCGAGCTATTCAAACAATCGAAATCGATCAAATACTACCCTCCAGAACAACTTTCTTCCGGTGGCTTCTTGTTGGATAAATATGCAAAAAGAAATCAAACAGCATTTGTCCAACAAACTCTATGCTGGAGAAAAAATGGGGATCGCTTAGAAGAGGATTGGCTCTCAGGAAGTGACATGAATCATATGTTACGCTACACAGTCCACCAAACCAAAAGCGATATTTTCATCCCAGCAGGCGGAAGACCAAGAACTCTGAACGAAGAAAACATCAAAGAGTTCCTCGATGAAACAGGGAAACCAACATCGCGAGGAATTATTGAAGGGGCTAATTTATACCTAACTCCAAAAGCGCGCCGAATTTTGGAGAAACTTGGAGTGTTAATCATCAAAGATAGCTCGGCAAATAAGACCGGAGTCATATGCTCCTCCTTTGAAGTACTTTGCGGACTCACATTGAGTGATGAGTTATTTCTGGCAAATAAAAGCGTTTTAATCCAAGAAATCCTCGAACACTTAAGCCAATGTGCCGCAAATGAAGCCCAGTTACTGTTGAATACGCACAAAGAAACAGGTGGTTTTCTCACAGATATTTCAGATGAAACCTCGCTGAGGATCAACGAATTTACGTATCAGCTACTCGACTACTTAGAAGCACTTCCTTGGTCTCCAGACCCCGATGACCCGCTAACACGTTGTTTTTTGAATTACTGCTTACCCTCATTGAGAGACCGATTCCGAAGCTCAATGTTAAAAGGGATTCCCGATCATCATAAGAAAGCTATTGTTGCATGTTATCTAGCAGCAAATCTTGTCTATAAAAAAGGATTGGCCTGGCATCCAACGATTGTCGACGTTCTTCCTCTTCTATTAAGACAAGAAGAAGGGACTAAGAAGGGACAAACCAAAGCATAAATTAGCATTCCATTCAACCAAGTGCTAAATTTATTGACAAAATAAACTCTTTTTTCAGATAATAAAAAATCGACCGCATAAGGAGGCTTTTTTTCCTCTCAAGAGGAAATTCAGGCCAACCAATAAAGCGTTAGATAAGGAGAAAATTGTGACTAATGCAGTATCTTCCACAAGAAAATCAGGAAAAAACGAGAGAGAGAAAAAAATTCTCCTCGGGTTGATCGATTGCTACATTAAAACAAGCAAGCCGGTTGGTTCAAATACCCTTAAAGAAGCAGGATTTGAAGACCTCAGCTCAGCGACGATCCGAAATTACTTTGCACATCTAGAAGATGAAGGATACTTAACGCAACAACACTCCTCCGGCGGTCGGATTCCAACAGCAAAAGCATTCCGCCTTTATGCCTATGAGTGTATCGCTCAAAGCGCACAAAAAAGCCCTAAGGAAAAAGTTTTTGATTCCTTGCAAAAAATTGAAACGAGAGCAATCAATACACTATTACAACAAGCCGCTGAGCAACTAGCTTTATTAACTCATACAGCAGTGTTTTTGTCGGCGCCGCGTTTCGACCAAGATTTCATCGTTAGCATGAAACTCGTAGCAATTGATGTTACCCGCTGCCTCTGTGTGATGATGACAGATTTTGGCGAAATTAAAACAGAAATTCTTCATGTGGATAATAAACTGGGGACTCTATCTGCCAAACGTATTGAAGCATATTTCAATTGGCGTCTCAATGGTCAGCAAAAACCCGACAACCTTTCCACAGAAGAAGAAGAGTTGGCAAAAAAACTCTATAACGAACTGCTTGTCCGGTACATCGTTGGATATTCTCAATTCAATGAGGAAGAAATTTATAGAACGGGTTTTTCCGGACTACTCAACCACCCCGAATTTCAAGATCCTACAGTCCTTGCAGACAGTCTAGCCCTCTTTGAAAATACCCATGGAATCCGGCTTCTTTTAAAAGAGTGCAGCAAACATAACACGTTAAAATTGTGGATAGGTGATGATCTCCTTACCTATGCATCACAACCAAATCCCGACTGCAGCATTATTGCAATCCCCTACCACGTCAATAACCAACCAGTTGGTGCTGTCGGACTTTTAGGACCACAAAGACTCCCCTACCGGACTCTTTTCGCATTACTTCAAAATTTTTCCCAACGGATTAGTGAAGCGATGACCCGGAATCTATATAAGTTCAAGATTACATTGAAACCTCCAAAAGAAGAAACGATAGACCTAAAGAAACGTCCCTTGATTGCAGAGACACGTCGTCTTCTCCTTGAGGATAGAAGCAACAACTCTTTGCTAATAAAAAAACAAGACTCATCAAAAAAAACCGCTAGGAGAAAATGACCTATGACGTCGGGTGATAACGATACAAATCAACAAGAAACGAATGTTGAAGAAAAACACTCAAAACCATTAGAGGCAGAGCCAAAAATGATCACTATTTCGGAGACAGAGCTCAACCTCCTGAAAAAAGAAATTGCTGAAAGCAAAGACAAATACCTTCGCGTATTAGCTGAATCGGAGAATGCTCGTAAAAGGATCCAGAAGGAAAAACAAGAAATGATCCAATATGCTCTTCAAAATGTGATCGTCGATTTTCTTAATCCCATTGACCACATGGAGAACGCATTAAAGTTCACGCAGAATATGTCTGATGATGTCAAACACTGGGCCCTAGGATTTCAGATGATTTTGTCTCAATTTAAGGATGTGCTGACATCAAACGGCGTCACTCCGTTTCAATCGGAAGGGCAACCTTTTGATCCGCATCGACATGAAGCTGTCGAAGCGGTAGCTACCGGAGACCATCCACCTGGAGTCATTATAGAGGAAAGCCTTAGAGGTTATAGCATGGGAGAAAAAACCATTCGCCCAGCACGTGTCAAAGTATCAAAAGCGCTAACGAAAGAAAAAGAATAAATTAAGTATTATTGTAAGGAGTATACTATGAGCCAAGAACAGAAAAAAGGAAAAATTATCGGCATAGACTTAGGAACAACCAACTCCTGTGTTGCTATCATGGAAGGTGGAACCCCAAAAGTCATTGCCTCTGCAGAAGGATCTCGAACAACCCCATCTATCGTCGCTTACAAAGGCTCCGAAAGACTCGTCGGTATCCCAGCAAAACGACAAGCTGTGACAAACCCTGAAAACACGATAACATCGTCAAAACGCTTTATCGGAAGAAAGTACGCTGAAGTTGCATCGGAGATCAAAACAGTCCCCTATAAAGTTGCTAGCGGAAGCAATGGTGATGCCGTTTTTGATGTCCAAGGGAAACTCATCACACCTGAAGAAATCGCTGCACAAATCCTCATCAAAATGAAAGAAACAGCTGAAGCTTATTTAGGAGAAAAAGTCACTGAAGCGGTTATTACCGTTCCTGCATACTTCAACGACTCCCAACGACAGTCAACGAAAGATGCTGGACGCATTGCCGGTCTAGACGTTAAAAGGATCATTCCAGAGCCAACAGCTGCAGCACTAGCTTACGGATTGGACAAAGAGAAACTAGACAAAAAAATCGCAGTCTTTGACTTAGGCGGCGGAACCTTCGATATCTCCATCCTCGAAATCGGCGATGGCGTCTTTGAAGTGTTGTCGACAAATGGAGACACCCACCTTGGCGGCGATGACTTTGATAACGAGATCCTGAAGTGGATACTCGAAACTTTCAAAAAAGAAAACGGAATTGACCTCCGCAATGACAAGATGGCACTGCAACGATTGAGAGATGCTGCGGAGAAAGCAAAAATCGAGCTTTCAGGCACGATGACAACCGAGATCAATCAACCATTTATCACAATGGACGCTTCCGGACCTAAACACCTCTCTCTAACACTTACAAGAGCGAAACTTGAAAGTTTAACCCACGACCTCATCGAACGGACACGTGAACCCTGCATCAAAGCGCTGAAAGATGCTGGCCTAAACAAAGAAGATGTCGGCGAAGTCATTCTCGTTGGAGGGATGAGCCGTATGCCTGCTGTACAGGAAATCGTTAAAGCTATTTTCGGTAAGGAAGGACACAAAGGGGTGAACCCTGATGAAGTCGTTGCTGTAGGTGCAGCTATCCAAGGTGGAGTTCTTGCCGGTACAGTCAAAGACGTTCTGCTCCTTGACGTGACACCACTAACCCTTGGCATCGAAACTATGGGTGGAGTGATGACACCACTTGTCGAACGGAATACAACGATTCCTACACAGAAGAAACAAGTATTCTCTACAGCAGCTGACAACCAACCAGCCGTTACCATCCGCGTCCTCCAAGGGGAACGTAAGATGGCAAACGACAACAAGGAAGTTGGCCGTTTCGACCTGTCAGATATTCCTCCTTCACCAAGAGGCATGCCTCAAATCGAAGTTGCTTTCGACATCGATGCTGACGGTATCTTGCACGTATCTGCTAAAGATAAAGCAAGCGGCAAAGAACAGAAGATTCGTATCGAAGCACAGTCGGGACTTAAAGAAGAAGACGTTAAGAGAATGCTCAAAGACGCTGAACTTCATGCTGAAGAAGACAAGAAACGGAAAGAAGAAGTTGAAGTACGCAATGAAGCTGACGCCTTGGCATTCCGCGCAGGAAAGGCTTTGGATGAGTACAAAGACAAGCTTCCAAAAGATGTTGTTGATGATGTTCAAAGCAAAATCGATGCAATGAAAAAAGCGATCGAAAGCAATGATATCTCCAGAATCAAACAAGCAAAGCACGAACTTGAAGCCCATATGCAACATATTGGTGAAGCAATGGCGAAGGCAAGTGGCGGCGGAGATGCTTCAGCAGGAATGCATGGAGCTGGTTTTGGTGGAGAACAGCAAGCCCATGCAGCCCACTCCGGCGGCGCCTCTCACGAAGGCCATCAAGGAGGAAACCGCTCTGGTGGCGATGATGACATCGAAGAAGCTGATGTTGAAATCATCGACCCTAAGAAGTAGTTTAAACCTAGGTCTAGACTAATTTAAACGCCCGTTCGCTACGCTCACTCAAGGCACAAAGTCGCAGAGACGCAAAGAAAACAAAGGAATTCCCTTTAGATCTTAGCCCTTGAGTGAACGCAGCGAACGGGCGTTTTATTTTGAGCATATGATTCAAACACATCGCCGCCGAAAGGGGAATCTATGTCATCAAATTTATGTGTTTTTAACTCACCTTACGCAAACGGAGAAACATTTGGGCTGAAGCCAAAGCCTCGGGGTCGAGCTTGCGTGAGCGGCCTCATATTTTTTAATATTAGGTCGCTCAAGCGAGTTCGACCGCGAGAGCTTTCGCTTCAGCCCAAATGTCGCTCGGTTTGCGTAAGGTGAGTTTTTAAGGAAGGATGCCTTAAATTGGCATTCATGTATGCCAAAGCCTTTCCAACTGCTTTAAATTGCACTTTTTTGTCTTTGGACTGTTGCAAATTCAAAAACTGGTCGTTAGCTTCCTCAGTAAATCTAATCTTGAACACGATTCTTATCTTCGTCGTCTAGGAATTGAGAAAAGTCGATATCAACGTCAACGATACGTCCGTTTTCTGCATCTTCAATTCCTCTTTTTAGCGAGGCCGAGGCTTTGGGGTTCTTGTAAATCCAGTGATCTCTTGCAGGAATTTCCATGAATGGGTCTAATACAATCTTGCCATCTTCCTGACGAGATACACGGAAAGAACTCAATTGTTCTCGCTCTTCCTTAGATAAAAAACTGCCTAAGCAAATGCGATATTTATCATCCATTTGAATTTTATTTGGTTGTTTTCTCATAACCTCGCCTCCAATCTTAAGTCCCATTATATTGATTGCGGGATTTATGGATTAGTGGGATTACCAAAAAAATTAGAGCTCCGTATTATCCTAAAAACAGCAGTTCAAATAGGTCAGACGTTATAACAACTCTCAATTCTACTCGCTAATATTGCTTGAGAAAAAACATTATTTTTGTTTACCTGTTCCATCTTACGTAAAGGTTTCTTTTTATCATGCACTATTGCATCTTCGTCATTTCCTATCTTTTTTTCTCAATCAATGTCATATCGAACGAGATCGGAACTCTCCCTCATTCATCGCCAGACCAACTTGTTTCTCTCACTCAAGAAGTCGATAAAATTGGAGGAGTCATCAGTCCTCTAAGCGGTCAGCCTGTTTTGAGACAAACGGATTTAGTTGCGAAAGGGGCTCAAGATATTGTTCTCAGAAGAGTGTTTATTTCACAATATCATGACTGGTATGGAAGCCAGTCTTTATTGATGAGCAAAGGACTGATACCACATCAACAAGTTGTTGACTCAGGATGGGTGATTTTTCCCCATACAGCCTTAGACCATGTGACGATCGTTGAGAGAAAGCACCACCAGAATTTCACAGTGAAAAATGAAGCTCGCATTGTCGATCCAAGCGGAGCCACCTTAACATTTACGTTAAATAGTAATAAGGGCGCTCAACTGATCAACAAGCCCTATGGCATTTGCAATAGCGGCCTACCGAATGAAATGCCGAACGGTCAATACGATCTTCGAAACACGAAGATAGAGAAATCCGGCACAAAAATCATTGTTACATCTCCTCAAGGTTCCGTTTATCATTATTCCTCTCGATCCATTAGCGTCTTTGAAAGTGAAAAAAAACATACTATCACTCAAAGAACTCGCTACTTGCTTTCTAAGGAAATTCTTCCTAATGGAAAAGTTCTCCGTTACTGCTACAACAAGAACAAAGAGCTGATACGTATCGAAAGTACCGACCCTAAAGAACGTTATGTCTATGCTGCAATTGACATCGACAGTTCTGCTCATCAACCAAGCTCTAAATTTTCGAGTAATACAGGCAAATCCGCAACTTACCAACAGCAACCTAAAAGAAATCGTTTCCAACCGGATAAAAGTAAGGGGTTTTCCGATGAGGATAATCGCGCATTAAATCTACTCTCAATCACCTCTGCAGAAACACCGTATTATTCCAAAGAGAACATCTCTTTTGCGAATGCTCTATTGGATAGCTACTCTGCACAACGAAAACAATTTACCTGCCAATATGCAGAATCAGGCACACACCTATCCAGCAATAAAAAAGTGAGTCAACTTTTACTTCCCGATGAAACCAAGAATTTCCTTCCGGTCCATGAATTAAGCTACCAGCCGCCCCTTGTGGGAAAACAGGCAGGAAGTACCACGGTGAAGAATATTGATGGAACTTCTATCAAATACGAATATTCCTCAACGTTATTGCTAACAGCGGTGAACCATTATGATGCCAAATCCGTTCTAAAGAAGAAAAAGCAATTCACTTGGACCGACAACCATTGGTTATCCTCTGTTGTTGTCCAAGATGGAAACGGTTGTTTGCTTTATAAGAAAACTTATCAATACGATGCTTATGGCAATCCTGTCCATGAAACACTACATGGAGACCTCACAGGAAAAGGAGTCCAAGAGAGTCTAACGACCAAGCGTCAATTTTCTGATGATGGACGTCATTTACTGCTGAAAGAGGAAAATGATGAAGGAAAAATTGTTTCCTTTCTGTATCTTCCAAACACCAATCTCATCACAGCACACTTCACCCAAGAACAAGATCGTATCCTGCAGCGCGAGTTTTTTGAATATGACGACTCCAATAATCTCATTAAGAAAATTAAGGATAACGGATCGTCAAAAGACATCAACGATCTCTCTAGCGTTACTCAGAGAAATGTTGTTTATTATCAACTCCGGAATGAAGCCCCTTTTCTTCATATGCCGGAATGGATAGAGGAAAAATTTCTAGATAACGGTTCCGAGCAACTGCTTAAAAAGAGCCATCTATCTTATGACATTCACGGGAATGCGTGTGAGGAGACAGTTTACGATGCGGATGGCAACTTTGCATACACAATAAACAAAACATACAATGATCGGGGTAACCTACTTTCTATTTCCAATGCCATAGGGCAGCAAACGTTTTTTGAGTACGATGACAAAGGACGTCGCATCTCTTCTACCAATTTTTCCGGAAACATCCACACAAAGACAGAATACGACCAGAGAGATAATCTCACTAAAATTAAAGAAATTGGCGTTGATAACGTTATCCATACCACCTCATTTTCTTATGACCTCAATGACCATCTCGTTCGGGAAATCAACCCATTTCAAAATATTACCGATTATAGTTATGATCCTCTCTCTCACAAAGTCACAAAGACATGTTTTTCTTCTATCCTCAATCTCAAAGGGAAAGCTGTTTCAGTTTCCACAACGTCACGTTATGATGCATTTGGAAGAGAAATTTTTAAAAGAGATGCAAATGGTAACATCACCACATTCCGTTATGGTGCGTATTTAAGTCCGGTGGAGATTGTCTATGCAGATAACAGCAGAGAAACATTCCGTTATACCCGCTCGGGGTTGTTAGAGAGCCACATCAACCAAGAGGGACTTAAAACATCATACAAATACGATGCTTTAGGAAGAGTGACAATAAAAAGCTTCAGTGCCCATGAAGGAGAAATAGCCAAAGAGACGTTTGTTTACGATGGTTTCAATCGCGTTGAAATGAAAGACAGTGAGGGCAACCGGACATCCTATCGTTATGATGGAGCTGGCCGTATCATTTCAGAAACGACAGCTCAGCATGTGACTCGTTACTCTTACGACACTCTTGGACGCATCTCGATAACCACCGAGGAAAATGGAACAAATACACTGTTGACTCACTACAAGCACGACCTCTTAGATCGGCTCCTCGAAAAACAATGCACCGATACCGATGGGCACCTATTATCGACTATTGCTTATAGTTATGATACAGATGGAAATATCGCTACAATTACTCGAAATATTAATGGAAATGATGCCATTGAAACTTTTGTCTATGACTCTTTTCAGCGGCAGATAGAGAGTGTTGATGCTGTTGGCAATAGAACCGGGACAACCTACAATGAAAACACCCTCAACAGCCTAGGCCAGAAAGTTTTACAGACAACAATCGTAGATCCTAAAAATAGAACGACGATCAAAACAGAAGACCCTTATGGCCGATTAGCAACAGAAGAGATCATCGGACCTGACGGCACAGATCTTTCGAAGTTAGAAATGACTTATGACAAGAATGGTAATCAGATACGGAAGAGAAACATCATTTACCAAGACGGTCACTTTCAGAGAACACTGGAAACAACATGTACTTATAATCCTTTTAACAAGATAAAAAGCGTTGTCCGAGCAGCTAACACCTCAAGTAGCAGAACCACGCGCTATACATATGATCCATCAGGGAACGTCGCGACAAAAACAAAGCCTGATGGAATAGTGCTTTCTTATCGTTATCATCCTTTAGGATATCTAAAAACCGTATCTTCTTCCGACCATCAACTTCACCTCACTTATGATTATAATCTTCTTGGGGATATTCTGAAGGCTACGGATACAATCAACAACATCTCTATAGAACGGGATGTCGATCCCCAGGGGAATATTCTTTCTGAAGAATTGTCTACAGGACTCGCTATAGAGAAAACGTATGACGCCTTCGATCGTCCGCTCTCTGTTGTTTTACCCGACCACAGTCGAATTATTTATACATATGATCCCCTGTTCCTTCGCTCGGTTTCTAGAACCTCTTCATCCGGAGAGATACTCTATACACATGAATACACCAATTACGACTCTTCAGGGTATTTAAAAACTGAAAATCTTATAGATTCATTAGGAACGGTAACGCACACAACCGATCTTAAAGGACGTAAAACAGGAATAAGAAGCCCCTATTTCACACAAAACTGCACCTATGATGAAGTTGATAATCTCATGGCCAGTGCCACGAATCGTGTTGAGGAACATTACACCTATGACGGTCTCAATCAGCTCTCGAGTGATAGTGATGGAACCTATCAGCACGACTCAAATTATAATCGGGTAAAAGAGACAGATTCAACATGGAAATCCAATGAACTTGATGAACTCCTTTCGACGGAAAAAATTGAATGCACTTATGATCTCAATGGCAATCTTCTCTCAAAAGAAACCCCTACAGAAACGTTAGCATTAACGTACGACCCTCTCGATCGACTTATTCGCGTCGTCACGACTCAAAACATAGTAGAAATGAGTTATGATCCATTAGGAAGAAGAGTTTCCAAGACCGTTCACAACAAATCAAATTCAGATAAAACCATTGAAAATTACCTCTTCGATGGGAACAACGACATCGGAGCCTTCATTCCTGAAGGGAAAGCGAAGCAATTACGCGTTCTTGGATTAACCTATTATGAAAATGCCCCCTCAACAGTCGCAGTCGAATTGGACGGGGAAGTATTTGCTTCTATACAGGATTATCAAGGCAATATTCGCCATTTGATTAGCACATCTCAAAGAGAAAGCATTGCTCAATATGATTTCACAGCCTTTGGAAGATCTAAAAAGATCGCTGAAAAATTCTTTAATCCCTGGCGTTATGCCTCGAAGCGTCTGGATCCGGAAACAAACTTGATTAACTTCGGTAAGCGTTATTATGACGCAGATCTCAGCCGTTGGATCACCACAGACCCTGCAGGGTTCATCGACACAATGAATCTTTATGCGTATGTCAGAAATAACCCTTTCCGTTATATTGATCCCGATGGAAGACATCCGGCGCTACTTATTGTTTTTGCCTTAGAGATAGCCTTTGATTGTACTATCACGTTTATGACTGTAGAAGCGATTGCAGGGACTGTTATTGGAGCCCTCATTGGCATAGGCGTCTATCAGATCAATACAGCTTTGGAAGAAAATAAGAATGTTGGTACAGCTACCGAAAGCGCTGGTGAAGGTGCTTCAGAAGACGCTGAAGCAAAAGAAAAGAAGAGAAGAAAACCAAGCGATGTTTATGCGCCTCCGAGACCATTACCAATGACTAAACCTGGTGGCATACCAATTCCAGACACGGATGCACCGCATACCCAGTTAGGGACAAAAAATGGTTCTAAAGGAAGCTATCCACAAGCTCGGGAATTTGATGCAAATGGCAAGCCCGTACGTACTATAGATTTTACAGATCATGGAAGGCCCCATAATCATACAAATCCTCACCAACATCGAAATATACCTAATTCAACCGGCGGTACGCCAAATAGAGATAAACCCGAACCTGTACCTGAATGGAGTTACAAATGAAAGCGAAGGGAATAAGAATATCAGACGATGTAAACAGAGTTGTATCTGCGGAACTGTCAGACAT
>JBAWZJ010000034.1:0-12548 GCA_037143085.1 Parachlamydiaceae bacterium
CACAATGATGGAGCATGTGCTTTAGCTGATTCGTTTTTTGCGAAGCGACTTGCCACATCCTGGTAAATTATGCTATAACCCGGCTGGGGAGTTGTTGATAGCCAAAAAGATTTAGAGGGTGAGATTTGTGGATTAGAAACTGTGGAATTTTTTGGACGCCCCAAATGCCTACACAAAGAAAACCGACCAAGGCAGGATGGATTAACTCTTGCTGATCCTCAATATTGTGGATGGTGCAATCCATAACTTACAAACCCATTTGAACTTATCAATAGGTATTTACTTTGAAAATATTAATAGTAGTCTTGGTGGGAATAATCATCTTAGCAGCACTAGCAGGTAACATTATGAGTAATGTTGAACAGCCCGATTACAAAGTAGTTACTTCAGAAAAAAATATCGAAATCCGCGACTATTCCCCCATGATTTTAGCTGAAGTTGAAGTTTCCGGCGAAAGAAAACAAGCGATTAGAGGAGGTTTTAAAATTCTAGCGGATTACATATTTGGAAATAATACCTCCAATATAAAAATGGAGATGACAGCACCAGTTACAAATGAACTCAGCGAAAAAATGGCTATGACTGCTCCCGTGCTACAGGAACAGCATATGAATAAGTGGAAAGTTAGATTCGTCATACCAAAAAAATATAGCCTTGAAAGTCTTCCAAAACCAAATTCTAAAGACGTCATTTTGATTCCATTGCCTGCTAGGCGCTTTGCGGTTATTCGATTTTCTAGTCTTGCGGATGATGAAACTATTGAGCAGCATACAGATGAGCTTAAAGCGTATATTTTAGCTGAGAAACTGAAGTCAATTGGAGAGCCAATCCTTGCCTTTTATAATCCGCCATGGACACTACCTTTTTTACGCCGCAATGAAGTGATGATAGAGATAGGAGGTTGATCTATGACGAAGATTTTGATTACAGGTGCCAATGGATTTGTAGGGAAAAGACTAATCGTTGATCTCTTGAATCAGGGTCATCAAATTTATGCTTTGTGCCGCATTAAAGGAGCCAAAGTTTTTGCTGAAGATAGGCCAAATCTTCACTACATTTGGGGAGATTTAAGAAATCCTGAGACTTTAAAAGAGATTCCAGAAGGTATTGAGGCTGCTTATTATCTTGTCCACTCTATGTCGGAAATCGTCGGCAACCTAGTGGATACTGAAATGGAGGTAGTCGAACAGTTTCTAAAGGGTGTAAAAAACTCCCATGTTAAGCAGATTATTTATTTGGGAGGGATTATTAATGACGAAAAAAAGTTATCACCTCACCTAAAGTCCCGATTATTAGTCGAGAAAGCATTAAAACAGAGTGGTATTCCTTTCACTGTTTTGCGAGCAAGCATTATCATTGGAGCGGGAAGCGCATCTTTTGAAATCATTAGGGATTTATGCGAAAAGCTACCTATAATGATCGCTCCCAAGTGGGTCAACTCATTATGTCAGCCTATTGCCATTGGGGATGTTCTTTTTTATCTTTCTAGCGTACTTCTCGATCAAAAATGCATGAATAAAACTTTTGATATCGGAGGCCCGGAAGCTATTACATTTAAAGAGGTGATGCTCAGATACGCAAAATTCAGAAATCTCAAGAGATGGATCATAAATGTTCCGGTTCTAACTCCCCGTTTATCCAGCTATTGGCTGGTTTTTATTACATCCGTTCGTTATTCGCTTTGTTCTTACTTAGTAGAAAGCATGAAAACAAGCACTGTTGTTCAAACCAATGAAATCCAAAAAATCATTCCCCATATTTGCCTGACCTATAACGAATCCCTTGAATTAGCTTTTCAAAAGATCTCTCAAAATGAGGTTATTTCTAGTTGGATGGATTCATGGGAAATTCGAGGAACTAATCCTAATATTGAAAACTATATCCAAGTTCCAGAGGAAGGATGTTTAAAAGATGAAAGACGAATTATGGTCAAAGATTCTAAAGCAGCCGCTATCGAACGGATTTGGCGCATTGGCGGAAATACTGGTTATTATGCTTTGAATTGGGCTTGGCATTTACGAGGTTTGTTTGATCAAATGATTGGAGGCGTCGGTTTGAATAGAGGAAGACGGCATCCTTTTGAAATTCAAGTAGGCGATTCTATCGATTTTTGGAGAGTAATCCTTGCTGATAAAGATAATGGTCATCTAATTCTTTATGCTGGAATGAAAGTTCCTGGCGAAGCTTGGCTTCAGTTTAAGTTTGAACAAAAAAATCATGAGTCGTTTCTTGTTCAAACGGCGACATTTCGGCCTAAAGGTATTCTAGGACGCCTGTATTGGTATGCTCTTGTCCCTTTTCATTTCTTTATTTTTCAGAAAATGGCAAAGGCTTTAGCTGGAGAACAAGTTAGATGAGGATGAAAGATTGGATCAATCAGCTACTAGACTTAACCATTGTTTTTTCGTTTGATCATTCTGGATTCAAACGACACTGCCCTGATCAACTTCAGAAGGTCGATCTATCAGGACGTCATGGAATCGTGACAGGAGCAAGCAGTGGCATCGGTTTAGCCGTTGCAAAAGCGCTTCTTCAACAAGGAATGTACTGTCAGTTAATAGGACGGGATCTACAAAAATTAGAAAATAGCTTTAAATCAGATCAATTAGTTTCGCGCACAAAATATCATTGTCTCGATATGAATGATCTAAATAAGGTTTATTCTTTTGCACTGAATGAAGTGAAAACTCCTATCGATCTTCTTATTCACAATGCAGGTGATATGCCTCATTCTCTCACAATCACCAAAGAGGGGTTTGAGCAGATGTTTGCTTCTCAAGTTCTTGCTCCATTCATTTTAACGAAGACTCTAGCTGACCTAGGAAAGCTTCGACAAGGTTGTCGCATCCTCTTTGTTTCATCCGGTGGAATGTATTTACAAAAGCTTGATCTTTCAGATCTTCTTTTTGAAAAGCGTTCATATAATAAATATACTGGCTATGCAAATGCAAAACGCGCTCAGGTGATTCTTTCCGATCTGTTTTCAAAAAAATACCCGCAATACTTGTTCAGTTCTATGCATCCTGGTTGGGCAGATACGCCTGGCGTTCGTTATTCCATGCCGCTCTTTAAAAAGTTATTAGACAAACGACTCCGCTCCGCAAAAGAAGGTGCGGATACAATCTTATGGCTTGCAACAACTCATGATTATCCAAATGGAAAATTCTGGTTTGACCGGAAACAAGCAAAAACCACAATTCTTAATTTAAACAAGTCAAGCGAAGAAGAAGATAAATTATTTTGGAAATACTGTGAATCGATTTTGGTTTCAATAAAAGGTCTATCTTCATGAACTTGTCATTGCTTAATAGCCTTTGCTACACAACGGGTTGGTTTTGGTGTGTCCTTTTTGGCATTCATGGTCAATCCATTGTAGCCACAATCGGAGCGGTTTCTTTAATATTATTTCAGCTCTATTGCACCAAAATTAAAGATACCGCTTTATACATTCAAGATGTGCTTTTAGTCATTTTTTCTGTTCCGTTAGGGGCTCTTTTAGAAATATTTTTTATTCAAACAAACCTTATCCATTATGCCAACACAACCAAAATGCTTCCTCCAATTTGGATTGTTTTCCTTTATCCACTATTCTCACTTTTGCTCAATCACTCATTAAAAATAATCAAAAAAAATTACCTAGCATCTTTTCTATTCGGGTTTTTAGGTGCTCCCTTGAGTTATATTGCGGGTATTTCTCTAGGAGGATTAACTTTTCCATATCCACTTCTCCCAACTTGGATTATGATTGGAGTCTGCTGGGGTTTGTTTCTTTGCCTTCTTACTAAAATTGCGAATATCGTTGAAAAAGCCACATTAGAAACTTTAACAGACCGTGACTCAGAAACTAATTTAAAGTTACTATATGATGGTGAATGCCCAATCTGTAAACGAGAAATTTGCATTCTTCAAAAAAAGGACAGTCAAACCAAAATAAAGTTTATTGACATCTCTTCAAAAAAGTTTTCGCCATTTGAGAATAACAATATTGACTATAACACCGCAATGTCCCAAATTCACGCTATTGATTGTAAAGGGAATCTTTTAGTAGGTTTACCAGCCTTCGCGGCTGTTTACGCACGCTGTCAGTTGTTGGTCACCTCAACTTTGCTGCGTATCCCTTTTATAAAAAGGACGCTTAAGCCACTTTACACACTATTTGCAAAAAAACGTCTTTGGTTGACAGGAAGAATGAATACCAACATCAAAAAATAACTAAGGGCCAGATGAAACAAAAACAGTTGTGGATTTCGTTCGTTGTTTTTATTCTTCTTTGCTTGATTGTGCAGATTGTTGGAAGTTTCTGGACAAAGGAAACTGTTTCGACATGGTATCCCACACTTGCCAAACCTTCATGGACGCCCCCGGATTGGATATTCGGTCCTGTCTGGTCCTGTCTCTACATTATGATAGCAGTTGCTGGATGGTTAATCTACCGAGCTGAATATTCGCATAAACGAACTATTGCTTTGATGCTCTATGGTGGTCAGCTCGCTCTGAATTTTATTTGGTCATTTCTCTTTTTCTCCTTACGCAGTCCTACCTTGGGATTGATCGATATCGTTTTGCTTTGCTTATTAATCAGCTTAACGATCATTAAGGCTTGGCCGGTGCGTCCTTTGGCAAGTCTCCTACTGATTCCATATTTAATTTGGGTTATATATGCAACATCACTTAATGCTGGAATCTGGCTACTCAACTATGCTTCAAGACTTGGATTAGTGGGATCATAGTAAGAACATGACGGATATTACGCTCATATTTCCAGACCAATTATTCTTACACCATCCTTGCTTAGCTTCTGGACGCCAAATTTACCTTGTAGAAGAGTTTCTCTTTTATAAAGTCCAGCCATTTCACAAACAAAGACTGGTTCTTCTAAGGTCTGCAATGCGCAGCTATGCCGAAATGCTCAGCAAGAACCAAAATAAAGTGATTTATATCTCTTCAAAAGACCTCACATACCGGGGAAGTTTATTCGATATGCTTGGTAAAAAGCATATTAAAAATATTTACGTTGCTGAATTTCCGGATGAATGGCTATCCCAAGATTTAACGATAGGTGCTGAAAAATATGGATGGAACATTTATTTCTATCCTTCACCAGGTTTTATCTGTTCCAATCAAGACTTAAAGACTTTTTTTGTGGGAAAAGAGCATTATTCTATGGCACAGTTTTATGCTTATCAACGAAAAAGTCAGAATATCTTAATGAAAGGCGGAAGTCCTGCTGGAGGCAAATATAGCTTCGATACCGAAAATAGAAAAAAAATGCCCAAAGGTCTTCCTGTTCCCCCTACTTTTGTTCCGCCTAAAAACCCAGTTACAAAAAAAGTGCTCGCAGAAGTGGAAAGCGAATTTCCTGATGCCATTGGCGAAGCGGATCCTTTTTTATATCCAACAACCCATGAAGAAGCTCATAAAGCACTTCAGGTATTTTTAAACAATAAAATCGCTTTGTTCGGTGACTATCAGGACGCTATAAAACAGGAAGATTCTTTTCTTTTTCATAGCGTGTTGTCTCCAATTTTGAATATTGGACTTTTGACCCCCGACGAAGTCATCAAAGCAGCCATTAATCACGCTGAAAAACATTCTGTCCCGATAAATTGCCTTGAGGGATTTTTGCGGCAAATCATGGGTTGGAGGGAATTTTTAAGGGCATCATATCTACTAAAAGGATCTTTTCAACGTTCATTTAATTTTTTTCATCATCAGGACAGGATTCCTAAGAGCTTTTGGAAAGGCTCTGTAGGTATTTTACCTATCGATACGATTATTAAGAGAATTTTAAGAACTGGGTACTGCAATCATATTGAGCGTTTGATGGTGTTAGGGAATTTTTTATTGCTGACAGAAACTGCACCTCAAGAAATTTATAAATGGTTTATGGGATATTTTGTAGATGCATATGATTGGGTAATGGTACCAAATGTGTACGGGATGAGTCAGTATGCTGATGGGGGCATTATTGTTACTAAACCCTATATTTCATCCTCGAATTATATTTTAAAGATGAGCAATTACCCTAAGGGAGAGTGGACAGAAATATGGGATGGTCTTTTTTGGCGTTTCCTTCAAAAACATCCTTCCCTATTTTCTTCTAATAACCGCACATTAAATTTAATGCACGTTCTAAAGAAAAACGAAAGTAGTATTATCAAAAAGGTTCTAAAAGCGGAATTGTGGCTTACGGCTTATAAATCAGAAAACTCTTATTGAAGAACTTTTTTTTTCTAAAATAAGGTGCAATCGTGCATCAAAATAAAACCAAAACATAATAAAGCACAAATGCGCAATTTTTACGCACTTGGCTGGAAAAGAGTGGCATAAAATAGCGCACATTAGCCCTATTAGCATTTAAAAAAACCGCTAATTTCACTGTGTTTATGTACCAACAGATAAAAAAAGAAAGCTAATCAAGTGTGATAAAGTGATCTAATGCATATGCCTATGCTAAAAAGGAGCATTATTAAAGCAGGTAAAAACTTCTTCAATGGGTCTCTGACTTTTATGTGCATGCATACAGCTCCCACCATCACCAAAGAAATAACAAGAGCTGAAGGAAAAACCAAGAAAGGTATCCACAATCCTAAAAGAAGTAGGAGAGCTGAGCTGATTTTGATAAATCCAATAACATAGAAAGACCATAAGGGAAGACCATAAGCAGCAAATTCATTTTTTAAAGAACTACCATTGGATCCCCGATAAGGTGTTTCTTGACTACTTCGAATGATCCAAACGTTTAGCAAACCAAATGCTACAAATAGTTGAAGAAATATTGTGATAGAATCCATGGTAGATTTCACTCTTAAACGCTCATTTCTTAAGGCACTTTAATCTTCACGTGTAGGCTGTTGATAATTTTATTTCAAGAGAAAAAAGATTGATGCCTCAATGAATAGTGGTTTGACATTTTTACTAATCAAGAAATGCCAAAGAATGGCCTCAGCTAGCAGGAAAAGTTTTCCGAATATGATTATCACAGCGGATATTTTTTTCTACAAGAAAGGATAATAGTGGAAAGGCTTCACCAAAAATAATAACGAGTCATGAAGGTCGAAATCAAACTTACCGTTCCAGCTAAGCAACTTCCCCAGGCAATATCTACAACGGTTACTATCCAAGGCCAATTTTTAAGTGTGACTTGATTGGTCAGATCATAGGTTCCATAAGTGACCATTCCAAAAAGTAATCCTAGCAGCAACAGCTCAAGATATCCTGTATTGTTTTTCAACGCAGGTAAGACAACAAATATATTAAGAGCAATTCCATAAAGAATATAAAAGATGACAGCCGGCCAAATTGCCATTGAGTCATTGAGGAGATGACCAATATTTGGAACATATAAACGCTTAAGCATGAACACTAGCCATAATCCATCAATAAGGATCATGGAAATCATGATTATGAAAAAAGAAAAAAAGGGCACTTTCATCTCTATCTGTAAATTTTTTAAGTTCATTACCTGATTTTATCGGAAGTCGATTTCTAAACAATCATTTTATTGAAAATTACGCAATTTTTACGCACTCGGTGGGAAAAGAGTGGTGTAAAATAGCGCAAATGAGCACAATTGGCGCTTTCATAAACCGCTAATTTCACTGTGCCTATGTACTCTCTTTTACGCTCTGCTACGGAAGATCAACCGACTCATAACCCGCTGGTCGCTGGTTCAAGTCCAGCTTGCCCCACTTTTTAAATTCCCTTCAGGAGATATGTCCGAGCCTGATTGTTGTGACCTACCAGATTTGGTTAAAACGGCGATTCCACTGCCGTGGACCACTGGTGGACCAAATGATCACAGCAAGCCACAGCAAACGGCATTAACTTCATCCCCAGTTTCAGTAGTTGACTCAGTTTATTATCTTAAACATAGGGTCATCACCATGAAGCAACTTGAAGTTCTCAAAAAACGCTTACCTCCTGGAATCGATGTGCGCATCAGTTCAAAAAATATCCTTACCTTTCGCGTTCGTTTTCGTCGAAGGGGATATCCTGATCAAATCCAAACCTTTCCAGATGAAAAACTTGCCAAGCAATGGCTAAGCGAACAACAACGCAATGCCATTTTGGGTATTCATTTACCCCATGTTCAGTCATCCAATCACACACTTTCAGAAGCTATTGATCGCTATTTTTTGGAAGAATTACCAAGAAAACCTAAGAATGCTCGCAATGTTCGTCAACACTTAGAATGGTTTCGAAGTGAATTAGGACAATACGCTTTATCTGCAATACGACCCAGTATTATCAATGAGAAAAGAATTTTATTGGAACAAGGAATCACAGCACGAAAGCAAAGACGTTCTTCTACTACTGTTCTTCGGTATTTAACTTCACTTTCTCATCTTTTTACGATTGCTGTGCGAGATTGGGAATGGATGCATGAAAATCCAATGGAAAAAATTTCAAAGCCACAAGCTGCTCCTGGTAGACAACGTTATCTAGGAACCGATGAAAGAAAGAGATTTTTGGACGAGGTTAAAAAGAGTAGGTGCCCTGTGCTTTATGTAATTGTTGCTCTCGCTTTGTCAACAGGGATGCGTCGTGGAGAAATAATGAATCTACGTTTGAAAAACATAGATATTACAAACAAAAAAATCATTTTAGAGACAACGAAGAATGGTGAGCCTAGAAATATACCTCTCATAGGAAATGCTCTTAATGAAGTTTTGGCACTACTTAAAGAAAGAAATGCGAAACAGTCGGATTTATTATTTCCATCGCCAATGACCCCTGATAAACCTTACGATATTCAAACAGCTTGGAATTTTGTCCTCAAACGAGCAAATATTGAAAATTTTACATTTCATGATTTAAGGCATTCAACGGCATCCTATCAAGCAGCGAACGGAAGAAGTTTATTCGAAATTGGCAACTTACTGGGACATAAAAGCCAGCAAACAACAAAACGGTATGCTCATCTCACCCACAAGCATACCTCAAAAATGGTCGAAGAACTCGATTCAGAAATATTTGGAGACTTATGAATAAAGAGAACAATATCGATTCTGAAAATTTTTCCAGATGGGTAGAAAAAGGATGGTGGACGTCACAAGAGGCATTTTGTGTTTTAATGGGATATCCTCCTCAAACAGCCAATCATGAAGCTGTTCTCATAAAACTAAAAATGGATGACGAGGGAGCTCATCTTATTGACCTTATTGCAGCTGCGGAAATCGATGGCTCTGTAGAAGGTTTGGTTTTTGCCAAACCCTTTTATTTTTATCGTGCTTCATGCAAAGCATGGCTTGAATGGGCTCTAAATAAACCTTCGATACAAATTATTCCTGAGCTTCTTCTAGCTGTTGGAATAGTTTCTGATAAAATCCCACGTTCTCAAGACTCGTATAGACCACAGGAAGAGAAACCTACTAAGGCTTCTTTTATCGCTAGTGCAAAAATTATCTTATTTTTGTGTTCAAAGGCTCGTCTAAAAGATATCAAGGAAGTTATATTACAATCTAAGGTTTTAGAAAATCTTCCTGTTGATCGAACATTGCGAAGTTGGATCGCTGAAGAAGGTATTGTTTTAAATGACACCAAAATATCAAATCTTGAAATTGCAGAAATAGAACGTAAACTTCAAATTGATTGCAATCAAACCAGGATATCAACGCCTTCACAAGTACTCTAAAAAGCTAACAACTATCAATTTGCTTGCTTCAGTGGTTTTTTTTCACTGAAGGGAATCTTAATTAATTTAACATATCGCTCTAATTGGCTACGTAACGCAATTTAAGGAGCGATTATGTCTGATGAAATAAAACCAAAATTAATTCCTCTTACAATGTGGAATGAATTCCATCTATGGCCTTCAATCGGCGGATTAAGGCATCTTGTCTCTCACGCAAAGAAAAAGAAGTTCGATCATGTAGTCATACGAGCTGGTGGCAGAGTTTTAATTGATGAAGCAGCTTTCTTTGAATGGACAAAATCCAATCAGCAATCGAGGTCTTCATGAATGTTGCAGAGATTCTTCAATGCATCGAATCGAAGACTGGTCATAAACTTCGAGGAAGCGGGCACAGCTATTCAGGTTTGTGCCCCGCTCACAAGGATAAAAATCCCAGTTTTTCCATTTCACAAAGCAATACGGGAACAATTTTAATGCATTGCCATGCTGGCTGTACTTTTGATGAGATTTGCAATAGTTTAAATATAGATTCAAAGAAGTTGTTCCCTAGCATGGAAATTGATCCATCAAAAATCGAAAGAATCGAGTATACTTATCACGATGAAAAAGGAAATATTCTCTATCGGAAAATCCGAGGGCATTTAGAGAAGAAATTTTTTTTCGAGCGTTATGAAAATTCTGTGTGGAAAAATGGATTAGAAAGCATTCGAAGGGTGCTTTATAATCTTCCAGAGGTTCAGCTGGCGATTCAAAATAATCGCCCAGTAGTCATCGTTGAAGGAGAGAAAGATGCGGAAACATTGCGTAGGCATGGGTATGTTGCCACTACCAATGATTCTGGAGCAGGACCAAATAAATGGAAGAAAGAATATTCAGAATGTCTCAAAAATGCGCATGTCTTGCTTTTTTATGATTATGATCAAGCGGGAGCGCAACATAGAGACAATATTATAACGCAACTGCAAGTGTATGCGGCAAGCATTAAGGTTATTCATCTTCCTGGTTTTGAAATACAAGATAAACATGGACTTGATGTTACAGATTGGTTGCAAAGAGGACACACATTTTCTGAATTAGAAAAACTCATTCAAGATGCTCCTTTAATTAATTTTTTCTCTCCTAGTAAGACTGAAGCTGATAGAATTAAAGCTGTTTCAGCCGAGGAATTAATAGAAATGAAGATTGAGCAGCCAGAAACGCTATTACATCCGTTCATTACAAAATCATCATTGGGAATGATCTATGCCCAAAGAGGGATTGGAAAAACCTTTTTTACACTAAGCTTAGGCATGGCTGTGGCATCAGGTGGTCAATTTTTAAAGTACTCTGCACCGAAGCCATATAAAGTACTCTATTTAGACGGTGAAATGTCAATTTTTTCTATGCAGGATAGAATAAGCAAAGCCTATTCTAGTCAGAAAAACAAACCACCAAAGAATTATTTTAAGTTGGTCAATGCATTTTTACAGGACTTACCTCTTCCAGATTTGGCAACTTCTGAAGGTCAAAGAGCCCTTCAGCCTTTAATTAATGATTCAGATCTCATCATTGTAGATAATTTATCTTGCTGGGTCACAAGTGGTGCTGAAAATGAAGGGGAAAGCTGGTTGCCTATTCTACAGTGGGCTCTTAAACAAAGACGTCAAGGTAAAGCAGTGATTTTTATACATCATAGCAATAAGAAAAATGGTCAAAGAGGCTCCAGTAGGAAAGAAGATGCATTAGATTATGTAATCAAATTAGATAAGCTAGAAAAATATGATAACAAAGAGGGCGCCTGTTTTGGCATGTCTTTTGAAAAGAATCGCTCATGGCTTGGATCTGATGTTGAAAGTCTAAATGTCAAACTTATTGATACAATAGACGGCAAGAGAGAATGGGAATGGTCAGCTACTAGAAGCGATGGCATGGCTACTGAAATAAGCAAACTTAAAGCAGAAGGAAAAACCGTTCGAGATATAGCTAAAGAGCTTAACATATCCGCATCAACTGTTTCGCGAAGAAGTGCTCAATAAGAAGTGTTTCACTGTTTCATCCCCTAAGAGGTGAAACATGCAACATAGTCAAATTATCCATAAGTTATCTTATAAGAGCCTTTAGGAATTTCATCTCCAATCATTCGTCTCCCGTTATCTGGCAAAACAAAAACCACATCGCATTTAATATCAAGAGCTTCTAGGTCAAAATTGACGATTTCGGAATCATGTATTACCATAGCAAATGTCGCTTTTCCTTCCTTTGTATTAATAAATTTCTCTAATCGTTCTATTCGTTTTTTATTTGAAGCCTTCATATTACTTTTTTGACTTTATTGATGTTTCAATTTCATGAAGTCTAAACTCTAGTTGATGGGTTTCAAAGGCTTTTGAATACATATCAAGAGTTCTTGATAAAGACTCTCCTTCTGAAGGGGAAATTTCACCAGAACCAACAGCGTTGACAATGGATCCAATAGCGTTTAGAACATCTTCAAGAGAGTTGATTTGCGGAAAATCAATTTTGATGGATCGATCTTTTCGAACAGGTAAAAATCTATCCAAGATCATTTTTGCTGCTTGCATATTCCCATTTAAGGCTTCTTCTTCGATTCTTTTGCAGATTCTATCTAATGAGCCTTCTAGGAGTTTTTCGGCAGCCAACGTCGATTTATTTCTAGCCCCCTTAGGTTTCCCTTTTGGATTCCCAGATTGTCCCCTTTTAAATTTGCTATTTTCCTGTATTTTTCCTGTATTTTCAGGCATTGCATTCTCACTGTATAGGCTGTCGATCATAAGTTGTTATTGTAACAGATTATTTACTCAGCTGAATAGAAAAAGGATCGACCTACTTACGATTTTTTTGAAATTAAAAATTTTATTAGAAATATATTTGAATAGATTTTTTTGCTTGGGTTTTGGCAAGCAATAAAAGC
>JBAWZJ010000035.1:0-11929 GCA_037143085.1 Parachlamydiaceae bacterium
CAATAACAAGAAGTGCCCCTTCGACTATGTTTTTTGATACCGTGGTGATTGTCGCATCGACGAGTTTCGTTCGATTTAGAATTGTTTTTGCTTTGATATCGGGCGGTAGAGTTTTACTGATTTCTCCCATTTTTTTATCAACAGCAAGGGCGACCGTTCTGCTATTTGCCCCAATGAGCATCATTGCTGTACCGATGACAACCTCTTGCCCATTTTCACTGGAGCTTCCTGTGCGCATTTCCTTTCCGATAACGACATCGGCGATATCATTGATATGGATTGGAATCCCGTTTCGTGTGCTAACAACAATAGTTCCGATCTCGCTTGGCGATTCAATCCTGCCATCTCCTTTTACAAGGAAAGATTCTTGGTTTTTTTCGACATAACCGGCTCCGATGCTGATATTATTAGCTTTGAGGGCGTCGGCGATGTCATCAAAGGTTATACCAAGGGCGTTGATTTTTTCTAGGTGAGGTTCTACGTGATACTGTCGGATATGGCCGCCGATCGAATCCACTTCAGCAAGGCCTACAACACCTTTTAGTTGAGGACGGATAATCCAGTCTTGGACCGTTCTTAGATAAGAAGAGAGCTCTGTCTCGTTTCGGAGCTTGTGTCCTTCGGGGGTCAAATATGATCCATCCGGTTGCCATCCGGGTTTACCAGCAACACCGAGAGCCCCTTTTCCTTGAGGGT
Source organism: Parachlamydiaceae bacterium (assembly GCA_037143085.1). Lineage (GTDB taxonomy): Bacteria > Chlamydiota > Chlamydiia > Chlamydiales > Parachlamydiaceae > JBAWVE01. The sequence goes on from JBAWZJ010000035.1 coordinate 697, forward strand.
GTTCGTATTCTACAGTCCACATGTAAATCTCGCCTAATCCTGTAGAGATAGGCCCCATTTTTGGATCTGTATTGGTAGGTAGAGATTCTTTAACCTCAGACAAACGTTCTGTAATCTGTTGGCGGGCAAAGTAAATGTTGACGTTGTCATAGAAAATTGCAGTTACTTGAGAAAAACCATTACGTGATATTGACCGCGTGCTTTCCAATCCAGGGATTCCTGCTAGGACGTTTTCGATTGGATTGGTTACTTGTTTTTCCATCTCCTCCGGTGACAGTCCCGGAGATGTAATATTAATTTGCACCTGGTTGTTTGTGATGTCCGGAACAGCATCGATTGGGAGCTGCTTTAACGAGTAGACGCCATAAGCAGCAACGACGGCAGTAAGTAGTACAATTAGCAATCTGTTGGCGATCGAAAATTTTAAGATTTTGTCTATCATTTGTGGTTAATCCATGTGTTCGGCTTCTTCTTTTTTCAGATCAGCCTTGAGCAAAAAGGTGTTTTTGGTCGCATACGTATCATCAACATTAAGTCCGGATAGAATTTCACAGTATGTTTCATCGGAACGGCCGACGGTTACAGGACGAACAGCAAAACCATCGTCTTGCGCAACAAAGATGATATCAACGCCATCAATGTTTTGAATTGCCTCTTTGGAAACCGCTAGGGGTACATCCGTTACGTCAGTGATGAATTCTGCTTGTACAAATGTTCCGGGAAGCCATGTCCCTTCACTGTTGTTGATCTTAACGATGGCTGAAGACGTTCTTGTGTCTTGGTCGACAATCGGACTTAAGAAAGCGACCTCTGTTTCGGCAATATTGCCATGATTGTCACGGATCGTTACAGGTTGTCCTACCTTAACATGCTGCCTATCATGAGAAAAGACATTGACTTCGGCCCAAACTGTTGAAAGATCTGCTACAACGTAAACTTCAGCATCAGTTGTCAATAATTCTCCGGGAGTAATATGTCGTGCAATCACTTGTCCTGAGATAGGAGAACGCAAGACATATGCTTTCATCGATTTGGAAGCTTCTTCAGGCACCGCATTGATTTTTTTGAATGACAATCCCAGCGCGTGCAGCTTTTGTTTGGCTAGCTCTAAGTCAATTTGACTTTCATCCTTTTTATTTTCCGCATTATGGAATTCTTCAGCAGAGGAAAGTTGTTTTTCATATAAACTGTGTTCGCGATCGAATGCGGATGAAGCGAGTTGTTGCTTTTTCAGCGCTGTTAGGTAAGCAGCTTTTGCTTCCGCCATTTCTTTGCTATCGAGAAGAGCTAAAATATCCCCTTCTCTCACCGTTTCACCAAGGTTTTTGTAAGCCTTTACTGCTATACCGCTGACTTTTGGAATCACGTGTGCTACATTATCAGAAGCTAAGGTAATTTGTGCAGGAGCTCTGACACGCTGCCTTAGAGGACCGGGTCCAGCTTTTTGGATATCTACCCCGTGGGCTTTTGCTAGATCGTCGGAGAAGTGGAGAAATTCCTCATCATGGTGGTGGTGATCATCTTCTGGTGTGTGTGAGGTCTCTGTGGTCCATAGAGTGTATGCGATCAATACACATACAGCCCCAACAGATCCCAGTGTTAATATCTTTTTCATTGTTGTTCCTCTTGAAATTCATCACACGAGCATGCAGCGATCAAGCGAAGGACCTCTGTGCGTTTGTGATGGTATTCTGTAATTGCATCCAAATATTGTTCTCTAACATCGATGAAAGTGCTGTTGGCATCGAGATACTGGAGATAGTTAAATTTTCCCTCGTTATATCCCGTTTGTGCCAACTGAAAGGATTCGTCAGCAGTGGGTAAAACGGCTTCGCGTAATGCCGTCGCTTGTTCATACGATCCAATCCAATCTTCGTAATGTGCGGCAAGTTCTGCTTTTAGACTGGCCTCGGTATCCATTTGTTCATAGATAGCTTGAATCTGCTCGTTGTAGGCTCGATTGATATTACCCTTATTGCTGTTGAATATAGGGATAGGCATGGCAAATCCGACAGCTAGAGCAGGCTCTTGCACAAATTTTTCTGCGGTAACGCCTACTGTTAGGGCAACATCAGGTATCCTCTGAGCCTTTTCTAATGAAACGATTTCGGTTGCCCTTGTTGTTTTTGCCGCCGCTTGCGCAAGAACAGGACTTGCTTCCAATTGTTGATTTAGCATTTCTAGTGTTGGGGGGGCATGCAGTCTATAGAGGGGGAAGGAAACCTCATCGAAAAGTGGTGGAGTGTTGTTCCATAGAGAAGCAAGTTCTCGTTTAGCTTTATTTAAGTTAGCCTTTTGTCTGTTGAGATTGATTTTTGCTGTTTTCAAGGCTATTTCAGCTCGTTTTTGTTCAATAGCTGACGATTTTCCAAAACGGAGCTTTTCCACTACAGCGGAAAAAAAATGTTCTGCAATTTTTTCCTGTTTTTGTGCTAAAGCAACCCTTTCCTGCACTGATGCCATGGTAATGAATGAGTGTACAATCTCTGCAAGGAGATCTTTCTTCTCTGTTTCATATTCCCAATCGGCCATGCATAAGTCAGCATTGGCCACACGGATTCTGGCAGATCGTTTTCCTGCTGTTTCAACAACTTGTGTGATTCCAACGAACAACTCATTTTCACTGCCACCCGACATCCGACCGATATCTTCAAGTCCTATTTCTAGGGAAGGATTTGGGCTGGCTCCAGCTTGTCGTTTCTCTCCCTTTTTAGCTTGCACTTTAGCTTCGGTCGATTTGAGACCAAAGTTCACCTCTAAAATATATTGATAAGCATCATCCAAATTTAGCACGGTGGATTGCTTTGCATTTGCAGGGAAGCAAATCAACAGAAATATTGTGATGATGGCAGAAAAATAGGTGCAAATCATGGGGAGCTCTCTTCCGATTTGGGTAAAGAAAGACCTATTAGACAGAAAGAGGATGAATAAGATCAAGAAATTTCTATTGAAAGGTGGGGTGATTGAGCACAGATGACGTTAGCTCGACTTTGTATAATTTATAAATTCATTCTTGGAGAGGAGTTTTCTCTAAACATAATGAACTATGAGCAGTATATACCGAGATCCTCTTTGAAAACCTAAGTGATAAACCTCCAAGCCTTCTAGCTATTTCTATGGGGAAAATATAGTGAATCTTCAACGCCTCAAGAAAAGAATATTCTAAATTATTATGAAAATATAGGATGATGCAATAGCCTCCTTGCATAATTCAGGAAACAACCTATGTTCATTTGTGAAAAAGAGAAGCAACAAATCCACGTCTCATACATGGAGAGTCTGAAGATTGGAAATCGAAACTTGCGTGAAGGGCGGCAAGAATTAATACTGCGAGAATGGAATCAGCACATTAGGAGCAAAGATTTTTTGTGTTCTCTAAGAGACCGCTTGAACCATATTAAATCTCTCAATCGTTCAAAAGAGAGTCTAAAAAGCAGCCTTGAAAAATATTTGTTGAACGAATTTCCTGTTGCCAATTATTTCAGTGAGCATCGGATTGCAGTATACACCTGTGTTATAGGTGCCTACGACCAAATTGATGAGCCCAGGTGTAAACCGGATAATATCGACTACTATATCATTACGGATCAACCTCTTTCGTTTGAATCCATGTGGCATTTTCTCGATGTGTCGCACATGAAAGAAGAACTCTCTAATCTTACTCCAATAGAGCAAAATCGTTGGTATAAGATGCACCCTCATCTATTATTCCCTGATTATGACTATTCCATCTATCTCGACGGGAACATCACTCCGGTGACCGACTTGACAGAGTTTGTTAATCGTGTTGGGTCTTCAGCTATCGCTACCCACCGTCATTATATCCGAGACTGTGTATATCAAGAGGCCAAGGCTGTGTTGCAAAGTGGTAAGGATAATAAAGAAAATATTAGGCAACATCTGCTTTTCTTAGAAGAACAAGGGATGCCCAAGGAATATGGACTAGCAGATTGCAGTGTGATAGCTAGAAAGCATCATGAGGCTTCTTGCGTGACTCTTATGAAACAGTGGTGGAAAGAATTTCTCTTGCATTCTCGCCGAGATCAATTATCTTTCCCCTATGTGTTGTTTAAAAATAACCTACCAACGATCGATTTAATGACTTTAGGACCGAATAGAATTTTTAACGATGCGTTAAATATCAAAATGCATATATGAATAAAAAGGTGATATACGATTTAGTCGTTCTTGGATATCCTAAAAGCTATCTTCCGATCTTTAATGAGCTGGAGGGTAAAGATAATATCTATTTGATCCCACCTTTTTGGAAGAATCAAAAAGAGCTGTTTCATTTTCTCTTGCGAATGGATCTTGCGTATAAAAAACAAATACGTTCAAGGGAAACGGGAGAGTACCTGGGATCCAATCCTTTATTTGAGAAAAGTACTATTTCGGCAGACTCTTCCATTTGCTATCTTTTTTTTAGGGATTGGTATCCTCTCTTTGCGAGTGGTTATATAAGAAAAATAAAGGAGCTGGCTCCCAACACTAAAACTTGCTGGTTTTTCTCAGACTTGGTCGACACTTATCCTGGAATAGACATAGAACGCATGCAGAATGAATTCGACTTGATTTTGAGTTTTGATCCAGAGGATGCAGAGCGATACGGTTTTGTCTATTGCCCCCTTTCTTATTCAGCTTTACCGGAAGCCAAAATATGGCAAAATCAAGAAAGACGAAGCAATGTTTTTTTTATGGGACACGCTAAAAAGCGTCTGGATATGATCATAGCTGTTTACGAACGGCTCCGAAATGAAGGTTTGGATTGCGATTTTCATATTGTTGGAGTGCCTTTACAAGAGCAACGTTATCCGGATGAAATCCATTACGGTAATTTTTTGCCTTATATAGACTATTTGCAGATGGCGTTGTCCTCTCGATGCATCCTTGAAATTTTACAGGATCCAACCCATCACGGCTTTACAGCGCGTACAAGCGAGGCTCTTGTGTATGGGAGAAAGCTTTTGTCTAATAATATAGGTCTGATCTCAGCCCCTTTCTATGATCAAAGACAAATTAATGTGTTCTCCGGGCCAGCGGAAATAAATATCGATTTTATCACCAATGAATGGCAGCCAGCATCTTCACCAGAATTGTTTTCTCCTCAGCATATTCTCAAATTAATAGAAGAAAGGTTCGCAGTAAAGTTACTGACAACTTAGAAAAAAATCCCGTTTTTTAACCCATGATCACGGATTAGGGCGTAATTACGGGTTTAAGGCGGCGGCGAAGGATATCTGCATAATCTTTGTTTTCCTGTTCCCGCCGCAGACGACCAGTATTCGTCATATGCAGACGTCGATCAGCAGTGATCCATTGAATCTGAGCGGTCTTTATACCGAGGTCATACATACGAGTTAGCCATTCCACTGCCTCGCCGGTTTCTCTAGTTTCATCAAATAAACCCACTAGTTTCATCGTCTCTTTTTGTATCAACATGCAGCCGGTCAGCAAGCCGTAATAAGGACCGTTTCTCGGTCTAAGTCGAGCCTGTTCTTCTGGAGGGAGTTCCGAAGAGATGAAGTCTTTGGCCATACCAAATACTGCTCCTAATTCCGAATCAGCAGTGAGAGCTTTCATCAGAACAGCCAATGCCTCTGGGCGTAGTCTATCATCACCGTCCAGAAATAAAATATAGCTCCCTCTAGCATGATCTAAACCAATATTGCGAGATGAAGAGACGCCTCCATTTTTCTTTCGTACGACTAGTGCACCAGCAGCTTTTGCTATATCGGCGGTATCATCAACAGAGCCGTCATCTATAACAATTACCTCTACATCGAATCCTAAAACAGTTTGCATGAGAGCGCTGTCGACGGTCTCTTTAATGAAGAGGGAGGAGTTGTAGGCGGGAATAACCACAGATATTAAATATTCTTTAGTTCCGGAAGAAATCATAAAACAGGCCAACCGTAAGTGCTATTCACATCATGTATCGGATCGGCTAGCAATATTTCCCTAATTTCAGCAAACTCTTCGACCTCAAAGAAAAATCCTTCAACTGCCACTTCTGCATTGAAGGGGTGTGCTGCGGCTCCCGCTTCTTCTTCAGGAACTAACAAGCTAAAATTTCGTAGCCGGGTAATAAAATCAACAAGTATGTTTTCTATTTCCAAAGGGCAATTAGGGAGATGCCGTAACTGTTCTAAAACCGAAGCAGGAGATGCTCCTTTCACTAGTTGGTCAAAAATCGCCGATCCAAAGACGTTGATGCCATAATATATACCGGTAGTCGAATTGATGATGATGGCTAACCCATCTGAATAGTCATAAAAAAATTGTGATTCGTCAATTCGGTATTTTTTTTTCATATCATCCATTTTTTTTCTCTATTTTATTTGATTAAGAACAAAATTTTTTAGAAGTTTTGCGTTGCTTTCAATATCTGAGCTCAAAGTTAGCTGATAACAAGGTAAGTGTTTTAGGAAATGGAGCATATTTCGAATATGTTCAGAATCTCTGCGGTCATTCATTTGTGTGATGGTCGACCAAATGAGATTAGTTAGAACTCGTCCAGCTGGTATAGTAGTAAAAGAAGGCTTTTTTTCTTCTGGTATAAGAATAGGATAAATTAAGGCTTTCAAGGGAAGACCAAAGCAAAACTGTTGATGATAGGCTGAGACATCAAAAACATGCTTTAAACCCTCTTTCAACCAACGGCTGCTTAACTTCAACTCCGGCATTCGTATAAGACTAGACTCGTATAAACTGGCTATTGAATAGACAGGCCATGCTCGCGTTGTGTTTCCATCTCTTGTTAACACTAAATGATCATCACTGACATACTGACAATTTTGCAAAAAGGATGACACTGCAAGTGTAGATTTCCCATGTCCACTTCCTCCGCAGATAAGAACCCCTTTGTTGTCATAGCCCAAAGCCGCTCCGTGGAGCATTAACCGTCCTTTCCGCTTGGCCAAGTTATATAACAATTGGTAAAGCAAATATCCTTGGTTGGCTACCGATTCGTCGCTGCAATCGTTTAAGCAAAGATAACTAGTATTGTGATCTTTATCAAACGCGTATAAACGACCTTTATCTTGATCCACTATCAGCGTTTGGACATTATCCTCAACGATATGAACTTTCTTTTCGGTGCAGAATGAATCTAAGCAAGCTGCGATATCTCCATGCCAAAGACGGAATACTGCATCGGGCTCCTCACCATCATTCGCAAAACAGCAGGCTAATTGAATATCTAAATACTTCAGCAGAGTTGGGTTGCGGCATTCTAATCTCACCACCAACCCTGCAACACGGAGCCAACGAGTTTCCAATAGCGAAGGTGTTGTATTAAATCGGTTTTCCAAAAACTTTAAAAAATGTTGAAGCTGAAAATTCCGCTCAATCTCACTCATCGATTCCAATTCCTTTTTTTTTCGAGGAGTCTGGTTAGAAGCCAAGAAATTACCCCATAAAAATTTTCAGATTGAGAATGTAGCAGAATAAATCTCCAAAGATTATCCACTTTACCATGATAATGCAACACGCGGTACTTTGCAGCCATATGCGATGGCCAGAGGAAAAGATAACGCCATTTTTTTCCTTCAGATCGCAGTTTTTCTCGTCGAAAACTTTGTAAATGGGATCTGAAAAACAGTTTTAAATCAAAATCTTTTATCAGTTGTCCATCTTGAACAGTCGTTTTTGGGTTAATTACGATATTTTTTTGTACATATTGTGGAAGATAGTCTGCCAGCACTGAGAGCATAGGTTGAATGGCATCGTGAATAGAATATTTTTTTGCTGTATGTACTAAGCGAAGCCAGTCTAATTGAGGAGTAGAAGAAAGAACCATGCCACAGTCATATATCCATTTGAAACGGCGTCGATCACCTGAGGTTATACACAGGTTAAAAAACTCGTTTTCAAGGATATGTAGCAACAGATTTTCAGGGGATGGTATCCACACCTCAGTTCCAAAGAATCGTATTAACCTTGCTCCTTCCGTCAGTTCTTCTTCCATGCTGCCCCGAAAACTCGTTTTTAACAAACGGTGATGAATATCTATATTACAGCCAGTGCCATTGATTTCAGGTTGCTTCATATCTATCGAATGCAAGGCATTGCCACATTTATAAAAACCTTGATTTTCGGCTATTTTTATCGTCTCATCAAGTCTTTCTTTTGGTACGGCAAAATCAACGTCTTCTAAGCAACGGCTAGTATGAGGATCATAATAAGCTTTTATCGCAGCACCTTTAAGTAGTAATAGTGGAATGCCGGCTTTGTGGAAGATGGGCGCTAATCTTCCGAAAGAGGAAAATAACGTTGCATTTTTAAAGAGATAAAAGCGCGCTACGCCACGGATACGAGGAACAATAGTTGATGGTATGCCTTCACTTCCATGACGGTGGGAGAGATGAGCTAGCATTAAATTGAATTCCATCGGTTCTTTTTCAATATCTAGATCATTGAAAAATAAGGACTTGTTTCCTGGGGTGACATGGGCAGCGAACATCATCTGCAAGAGCTGTTTATCTCTTTGCTTCAGCTGCATTCGTGAATGCAATTCGTCCTTATCTGGAAATTGTAAGCTCTTTTTTTTCGTGAATCTCATTTTCTCAAACATTTTAATAATATACAGCTTTTTGTTGCAAGTTGGACTTTTTGGCAAGCGTGAAAGCTCCCGCGATTTTTCAATCCCGAGGTTTTGGTGCGCTAGAAATGCCAATTTTTGAATGACGTTTGGTATAAGTAAAAAAGATATAGAAGAACGGTAATTTTTGAAAAGCGTTGTGTGTAATTTATTTTTTTATTTTTGGGAGTGGGCGCTTGCACAAAAGTCCAAAAAAAGATTGACGGTTACACCGTTTTGTTGATATGAAGAGGAACGCTTTGATTATCATTTGATAAAGGTTTTGCCAGTGCAGGAATATTTCTCCGTTTATGTTTATTTTGGGTTGGTGGCTACCGTGACGGTTGCAGTACTGCTTGCTTCGACGCTATTTTCGCCAAAAAAACGGGTCGAAACAAAATATCTCCCTTATGAGTCGGGAATCAAAACAAAAACACAGTTGTTATCACAGCGCTTTCTCTTGAGGCATTACCTCGTGGCTTTGATTTTTCTTGTTTTCGATATCGAAGTCATTTTCCTCTACCCATGGGCTGTTGTGGCAAAGAAACTTGGAGCTTTTGCGTTTTGTGAAATCTCATTCTTTTTAGTGACGCTTTTGATCGGTTTAGCTTATGTTTGGAAAAAAGGAGGGTTGCAATGGGAGTGACACCAAAGGAAAAAACACCATTCTTGGTGGCTCCATTAGAGTTGTTGGTAAATTGGGCACGCCAAAGTTCTCTATGGCCAGCACAATTTGGTCTTGCGTGTTGTGCTATCGAAATGATGACAACAGCTTCTAGCCGATATGATATGGCTCGTTTTGGAGCTGAAGTCTTTCGTGCTTCGCCTCGTCAGAGTGACGTGATGATTGTAGCTGGACGTGTGAGCCAAAAGATGGCGCCTGTATTGAAGACAATTTATGATCAGATGCTAGACCCTAAATGGGTGATTGCCATGGGCGATTGCTCCTCCAGCGGCGGTATTTACAACAATTATGCCATCATTCAAGGTGTCGATAAAATCGTCCCGGTAGATGTTTATGTTGCTGGGTGCCCACCTCGTCCAGAAGCTCTTCTAGATGCATTGATCATGTTGCAGAAAAAAATTGGAAGAGAACGGCCGTTCTCAAAATAATCTCGAAAACGCTAATCTCTCAATTATGCAAGAGGTCTATTTATTTAGCTGGAACCAGTCTATTCTCTCCAAAGTCCTATACTGCTCATCAGTTTGTTATATGCAATGCCTAATTTAGTGAATTCTTCCTGAGCCTTTTCCTGTCCTCTTTCAGATTTATCTGTATTTTTGTCTGGATGTAGCGTCACAACAAGTTTTCTGTAGGCTTTTTTAACTACAGTTAAAGCATCTTCTTTCGTTTTTGGAAATTTATCCTCTTTTAAACCAAGTACAGGGAAAGCATCACGATAACTCATCTCCCCAGAAACACTTGTTTCTTCGGCAGTTGGATTCGCACCAGGCTCCCCACCTAGAGCTTCAACAACCTTCCGTCTGTTTGTATTGATAGCATAATGTATAGCTTGTTGTCCTACAACCACGTTTCTTGCTAGATCTTCTCTTAGGGTATTAAGCGGCGTATCGGGGCCTATTAACTCCTTCTCGACCATCTTTTTAATCATCCTGCCTCGGTCCAAATCAATGGCTCTAATGACATCTTCCTCTTGAAGGTTTCCAGGCGCGTGAGTGAGTATGGCTTCAAAAACACCTACACTTCCACTATCAATAGCCAACTGTAATGACGACCTTCCATCACCTGTCCGTATCGACAGCGATGCTCCTTCTTGAATTAGTCGTTCTACTGCTGCGCGGTTTTGCCCTAAGATCGCCTGGTGCAGCCGTGTGTAACCATCAACCCCTAGTTGATTCACTCCTCCCGCCGGCTCTGTTGCAGCTTCAGGAATACCTGTCGGTTCTGCAGTGGCTGCCGCATAGTGACTAAAGCGATCACTAAAGAGATGCTCAATACCTTGAGGGTTATCTGGATTAGCAAAGACCTCTAGGTCGGCTGCCAATTGTAAAAAGTGATGAGCACTCTCAGGATCATAATCTAATGGCGTATGACCGAAAAAATTTTTTTCATTTAAGATTGCAACTAAATCTGCAAGGAAGGCCGCCGGTGTAGGACCCATATATTCAGAACTCGCTGGATTTGTGAATTTACCCATGCAAACACATTCAGGAGATATATCGAAATACCAACGCAGCGTATTGACAACAACCTCTCCTTTTCCCATCGCTGCTGCCGCGCGGAAAGCGTCAGGTCGTTCTCCACTGTGGGTAGATAAGTCCGCCCCAAGGTGAATAAGAATGCTGAATGCATTCTGTTTGTTTTTGAACAAGGCGTAGTGTAGGAGGCTCATTGTCGTTAGGGTTTCTCGGTTTATAATGGGGGTGTTTAAGAATTCTTTTCCATTATTCATGACTAATCGTAAGATTTCTCCGTCGGAAGTAGAAAAAATAGCATTACGAATGAATGCGGCATCCGCCTTAAAGCCTTTTCCAAAAAGATCCTTAACTTCTTCGATGTTTTGGAATATCCTCGCTACATCTGGGTTATACTGATGCTCATCGAAATGATTTCTTAGTTGTTCTACCTCTTCTGGAGAGTATCGTGGAAAACCGCTGTTTTGAGAACTACTGTCTGTTCTCTCCGGATTAGAA
>JBAWZJ010000036.1:0-11912 GCA_037143085.1 Parachlamydiaceae bacterium
GGCTATTAAGACGAGGTGCTATTTTCGAAGCTACGGTAAAGGTGTTTAACTCATTAAGATCAACATCGGAAATTGAGACGAGCTTAGTCAATCCTATCCGTTTTGTCTTGCGCAACTGACGAATACCATAACGGACAAGGATCCGGTTCTCTCCCATCAATGCTCCCATATCAGATATCGTTCCCAAAGCGACAAGGTCCAAGAAACGCTTAAGGTCAATTTTCTTGGGTGATATCTTCCCTTCATTCACAAGATGGTCTGTGATCCCATGCGCTAGCTTAAAAGCAACACCCACGCCTGTAAGATCCCTATTCGGATAGTTATTGTTCAATAGTTTTGGATTAAGTGTCGCAACACAATGAGGAATTTTATCTGTCGGTTCATGGTGGTCTGTAATGATAACGTCTATATTTTTCTCTGCAACCTTAGCGATTTCAGCTGCTGCTGTAATCCCACAGTCAACGGTAATCAACAGCTTGCACTGATTTTTCAAGGTATACTCAAGAGCTTCAACAATGAGGCTCTGCCGGGATGTTCCACGTGTCGACACATAAAAAAAGACGTTAGCTCCGAGACTTTGCAGAAACTCGGTAAGCAATGCCGTTCCTGTCATTCCGTCAACATCGTTATCTCCATAGATCAGGATATTCTCGGAATCACGGATCGCTGCACAAATTCTATCTACAGCCTGTTGCATTCCTGTCATCAGGAACGGATCATGAAGGTCCGGTAACTTTGCATAAAGGTAGTCATGAATTTTTTCTAAAGAAGTAAACCCTCTTGACACAAGGATTTGCGCAATCACAGGATGTACTTTAAACTCCTTAATGATTGCTTCTTTCCATTGAAGATCTTGCTTGGGATAGACCCAAACAGGCTCTTCATGAACATAGTGCCAAGACAACATTTATACCGTCCCAATCAAAAGTGGAATTTAAAAACGTGCAGGAAAATCCTGCACGTTATAACGAATTATGCCCGCTTCAAAGATCTCTCTTCATCCTGTTTCTTTAACTCCCTGTTATGGAAGTAAAGCATCACAGGCGCCGCTATAAACAACGATGAAAGTGTTCCAACAACAACACCGATCGTCATCACAAGCGAGAAGGCGAAAATCGACTGTCCGCCAAGAACGACCAATGTCATCAGAACTAACAACGTTGTTCCCGATGTCATCAATGTTCGACTTAACGTCACGTTCAATGCCTCGTTGATCACATCAGAGAACTTCATCTTACGCAATAATTTCGAGTCCTCACGGATCCTGTCAAAGACAATAATCGTATCGTTCAACGAATATCCAATGATCGTCATGATGGCTCCAATAACTTGCAGATCGATCTGTACAGCAAAACCCAATTTGTGGAACAAGGCCAAAATGCCCATTGTAATCACCACGTCATGGACAAGCCCAACAACGGCGCCAATCGCATATTGGAAGTCAAAGCGAAGAGCAATGTAAACCATAATGCTCAGCAAGGCCAGAGCCAATCCGATAATTGCGTTATTACGCATTGTATCAGAAAGCTGACCGCTCATCACAGACCAGTCTTTATCGATGTTTTCCAACTCAGAAAGCTGTATCGGCAATCCACTGCTGTCAAGTGTATTAACAACCCACTCTAAACGTGGATTTGTATGATACGCATGCGCAACTTTCCCTTCACTAACGATCTCTGGCAATTGGAAGAAAGGATGCCCTTTCTCTTCCATGCTCATCCCAAACTGGAGACGCAGCTGATTTGGCCTGCCCAACTCCCTCACTTGGAAATCGTTTCTCGTTGCACCGTGAGCCAATAAAGCTTCACTGACAAGCTCGCGATAATTAGTCACTCCAGCCTTCTCCTGCAGATCCACAACGAGGGAATATCCGCCAGTAAAGTCCATTCCCAACATCGTATTGCGCTGAGAAACAAACAAGCCAACACCTGCAACCATCACAATCAATGAAATCACGACAGCTTTTTTCGTCTGCGCCATGAAGTCAAAATGGGTATTGCTAATGAAATGCGACATTGTTAACGACTTGTTCTTTGGATTTTGTACCCATCCCGCAAAAAAGTATCGGGTCATGAAAAGTGCTGTAAACATCGATGAAACGATACCGATAATCAACGTGACGGCAAAAGCTTTGATCGGTCCTGAATCAAACTGAATCAAAATCAACGCAACGATCATTGTTGTGATGTTTGAGTCGATGATCGCACTAAATGCCTTACGGTATCCAGCCTGAATTGCAGAAGCAATCCTGCCAGACATCATAAACTCTTCACGAATCCTTTCAAATACCAACACGTTAGCATCAACCGCCATCCCTATCGTTAGAACGATACCAGCAATCGAAGGCAATGTTAGCGCTGCATCAATATTCTGAAGCACGCCCCACAAAATGAGGATGTTCAAAAACACCGCACATGAAGCGACAACACCGGCAAACCGGTAGTAACCCGCCATCACAAGCACGATCAGAAGAACAGCAACAATCGCCGCAACGATACCATTTGTTCTTTCTTCACGCCCAAGTTCCGGACTGACGTTCTGCTCAGACAATATTTTTGGAGTAAAGCTCAACGAACCTGCTTTTAAGTCTGCAGCTAACTGGTTGATCTCTCTTTGCGAAAACCGTCCACTAATCGTTCCACCATCTCTCAACGCTGCACGTAATGAAGGCTTGCTAACGACTTGTCCGTTAAGGACCACAGCCATGCGCCATCCGTTACCTTCAGTGTACACCTCTTTTGGCGTTCCCCCAATCTTGTCTTCAGCAAATTGCGATGTCCATGTGTAGAAATCGTCTCTTGGGCTTCCACGATCTTGCGATCCTTCGTGCGAACGCTTCACGCCAAATGATAAGACGTTACCTTCGGAGGCATCGTATCCTACTTGAACATTATTTAAGCTAGAGCCTTCCAATGCATAATTATGGAAAACAACGACAAGCGGATGAGCTTGCCCATCCCACTCCATGAAGTCATCTCCACGCATCATTGCTACTGATGAAAGGGTATCATCGAATGTTGATGAGACGCTGCTTTCTTTCGGGCTCACAAGACGCAATCCTGCGTCTCTCAAAATTTTAGCATCACTGCTTAATGGGCGAGTCGTCTGGTTATCTGCTGTTGGAGCGCCAAGATGCTGCCATGCTATCTCATTGACACTTTCAACATCTTTTCGATTCGTAACAACAGCTTCATTCCAAACACCTTGTAAGAATGTGTTTGCTGAATCTCTAAATGCCGTTGTTCTGGAAGAAAACTTCTCATTAACAATATGGAAATACATCGCCGATGCTTTGATCAACTCTGAAGCTGACAAATTCTGCGAACCTGGAAAATCTAGGACGATATTGTTGTTTTCAATCCGGATCGTACGCTCTGACACTCCCATCTTATTAATACGGGAATACAGTTCGTTAACAGCTTGTTTTAAATCATCAGGATTTGTCACAACACGGTTGTTGTGATCACGTAGGCCAATCCTTACCGTTTTACCTCCAGAAAGGTCCAAACCCCACTTCAATACTTTACGGTCATCGCCGCGGAAGTATTTAACAAAACTTAATTTAAAATTCTGCCAATAAGGATTTTCTGTTGGCTGCGGCACTAAATAATGAGTTGTCGCATTAAGATCCACCTGTGCAGAGTCGTATTCCTCTTTCCACTTTAAAAGATCCTCTTGAACCCTATCATCGATTTTATTTAATGTAAGGATCCTCTGCTCAACATCAGTGAAGTTGAGGACAGCATAACGCTTGCCACCTTTTACATTAAAGTCTTCACGTGTAGCTTTAAGCAAGTTTCCATAATAATTATTAAGCTCAAAAATGTAATCTTTATTGAATTCAGGAGCCATTCCATAGGATGATCCTGGATAACCAATAAATCCATTCTGTTGCATTAGACTATTCAATTTGCTTAAGTCTTCACCAAACAGCTTACTTCCTTCAGCATTTGGTGTTTGCTGGTACTTTTGCGAAATCGTATCCAACCCACGAGCGATCACATAGATCGAACCATTGCGGAATCCTGTTGGAATTGTCTCTGAAGAAGCTGACGGCGCATATACGACGAGCCCGAGCTTCTGCTCTTCAGCAGGCAATTTAACAAAAGAGGTGTAGTCGGTTATCGGATAAACAGCACGAGCCAAATCACCGCTTTGAGAATTCCATCCTGAAACAAGGTGATCAGAAATTTGATGCGCTTGTTTTTCAGCCAAATAGCCCAGATCCAACGCCAAGAAGCTACGACTTTCGATCAACGTATTCAGGTTAACTGCAAATGTCGTTTCTTCCGGAATAATTGTTTCATCGGAAAGACGTGAAGCTCTAGCAATATCATTCACAAGGAACTGACTCAACTGCTCTTTTTGGTAAGCAGCGGCTTCTCCACTAGCTTCATTTTGACGAATTTGTTGTACATCTGCAAAAAACTTGAGCTCAACTTTATCATTTTCCCAGTCAATATTAAGCGCTTCAACATAAGGATTATGTCCATCTAAACTCAACAACTGAACTTTTTGCTGCTCCCCTTTCTTTAAAGAAGCAACAATCTGATCACGTGTAAGGACTCCTTTTGTACCTTTAATAGCATCAAGGTTCTTACGGACAATTTTGGCTGCAGAATCAAGTGTCTTTGTCTGATTTTCATAAAGGGAAAGAAGCTGCTCTTGGTTCGCTTCTAGTGAAACACCTTCAGACTTCAATTTTTTCTGTTGCTCGATAAGATCGCGACGCTGTCCTTCTAAGCGTGCACCCAAAGCTTCGGCACGAGATGTGAACTTTTGAACTAACACTTCGCTGTCTGTCCCTGCAGAACCTTGCGTTAGTGTAGAGAAGTATCTTTTAGCTATCGCGTTGTTTTTTGCAAACAATGCATCCACGGCAACAATATCCTTTGCCACAGCAATTACGAGGTCATCAACAGCTTGATCTTTTGCATCTTGTCCAATAACAAGAAGCTTCTGAGCTGTCTCACTTGCCCCTCCAAAACCTAATGCAAGCTGGGCAACTCTGTCGTAAACAAGTTCACGATAAAATGGAGAAATCTGACCATCAGCTTCACGCTTCGATGTAAAGCGGAAAAGGCGATGAGCATCCTCTTGATTTAAATGAACATTAATTTGACGCGCAACCAACACCTTCTCAGGAGTCGTAACGTCGCCTTGATACAGTTCTAACTGTGCCGGAGCAAATGGGATAAGCGCCCCTGCACGTGATAAAAACATTTTAAATAGATCCGCATCCTTCTTATCATTAAAGGATACTTCAATCAGTCCAGGACTTCCTTCTTTCTGCTCTATCGACGAAGGATGAACCCCCAACAACTTACTAAACGAGCCTAACCACGCTTTGGAATCATCTTCCAAGCTGTTAACTCGCGAAATAACACTTTCAGCAACCTTTTCTGAGCGGGCAGCATCAACAGGCGCTCCTAATGGCTTCGTATAATAAAATACTGTTGGTAAAATGTTGTAAAGAGTCAAAAAAAGTACGGCAAGAATAAGATAAAATTGCCAGCGTTTTTGTTTTTCCATAGCACAGTGCTTCCTTCATATGGAATTGTTCAAAATTCTGTTTCAAAGACAAGAGGAAGACAATATCAAATTATGGGAAAAGATGGAAGAAGATTCGCGAAAAAGGACAACAGGGACAACCAAAAAAAAACTCGTCAACCGGAAACCGATTGACGAGTCATTGCTATACGTTACTAACGCAATCCCTTAGGTCGCTGGAGAAACTTTTGCAGTTTCTTGCGAAATTACAGGAGAAGATGCTTCTGCAGCAACTTCATTTTGACGGCGCTTCACAGCTTCGTCAACTTTGCGAGAAAGAAGCTTCACAGCGAAGAACCAAGCAACGCACACAACAGCAAACACAACAAATGCTTGCGGTGCAATCGTAACAACGTCTTTCGTTGCAAATAGAATCAACAGCGTACTTTGTGTGAACGCGCCGCCAGCTTTACCAGCACGGCCACCGATCACGTCAACAGCAGCTTTACCCTTTGTCTTCAGTTCATCGTCAAGAGGAATATAAGCCATCTCTTTTGTTGAGTCAAACAAGATGTATTTCACAGATTTACTAAACACGATGATGATTGCACCAAGGAGAGTTGCCGCTGTAACAGCACTAACCGAAACGCTCTTCATAATGAAATTAACAAACTCTTCAGAGAAGATGAATGCAAAGAACGTTAAACCACCTAATGCAATAATCGCCGGAGTGATAACTGCAGCAGAGAACCAGCTAACGCGACGTAGAATGTTAGAACCGAGGAACAGCCCAAACAGAATTGTTGTAATTCCTGTTAATGTCGAGAATTGTCCCATAAACCAGTTGTAACCACCTTTGTCTCCTGCATACCACAAGCCTAATTGATGTTTCCATTGAACTTCAACGAGGTTAATAGTAACACCGTAAGCCATGATCAAGATAGCGATCAAACCAAGCTCTGGAGATGTGAAAATTAATTTAGCACTCTCCATCAAAGATGGTTTCTCTTTTTTCTTCTTCTTAGGCGCTTGCTCGCTCGGATCAAAAAATCTCTTCTCTGTCAGAACGCTTGTGTGCATCCATCTGTAAAGACCCATTGCAATCAAACCGAAAGCAACGACAGCACCCATCAATAAGTAAACAGAAACTTCCCATGCTTGTTCTTTCGAAGGGAAGAATTGTTGAATATAACCGGATGAAAGACCAACAACTTGTCCGGAAAGGATCAATGCTAAGTTACCAACCACAGCAAACAATCCGTAAAAACGCTTCGACTCTTTCATACGAACAACGTAGTTAGCAAATTGCCAGAACATCAAGGCAATCATCGCACTTCCCCAAATCTCAGAAAGAACGTAGAAAAGTGAGTATGCCCAGTAAGCGTATAAGTCAATAAAACCGCTCAAACGAGGATACGCTTGTTGCAAAGCTTGTACTGTCTCAGCAGAAGGATGGAGAGATCCAAGGTGCGGATACATAAAAGCAAAAAGTCCAAAGAAAATGATAAAAGGAGTCACAACAGCATAAAATACTGTTTCTCGCTTTAACACGTTCGTTAGCTTAGCATAGAACAACACAAACAAGATAGCCGCTGGTGTTACGCAGTATAGCTTCAAGAATGTAATTGCACCGGCACCTGCTGAGTTAACAACCAACGTGTCTTTTGTATCGCGCAAGATCGTGTAGTTAAATAACAAACAGAACATGATGAAAGCTAAAGGTAAGAATTTTTTCAATTCATACCCGTGAATTGGCCACAAAGCGGCACGCCAACCGGAAAACTCCGCCGGAGTAGACTCTTTTGTACTCATAATTTAGACCTCAAGTTAGTTTAAAAAATTGATCCCTAAGTGAACCTTTTGCATAACAAAAGGCTTAAAGAGGGGAAAAGCAAAAATTTACCGAATATAGTCTATTCGAAATGAACAGTATAACCTATAACAGACTTAAATGCAAGGAAAAGTTTATAATGAATATGTTTTAAAAATGGGATTTTGAAGAGCCAAAAGAGCAGTTTATCACACATAAACACCAAAGTTCTTGCATAACAGGGTTACATTTTCAAATATCCTGATAAATTCAATACGAAGGCGCAAAGGAAGGCAAAAAAATAAAAAGACGGTTTGTAGGCACTAACTTGTTTGATAAGTCAAAAAACTTTTGGAATTCGAGGTGAAAATAATACTTAACATAGAGAGAAGAGGAGAGCGTTTTAAAAAACGCTCTCATCTTCTTAAAGAATTTATCGAGCAATCGCTAAAAATTAAACTGCGGCCAATGCGTTAGTTGCGCCTGCTGGAGTTGCAGTCAATTGTTGCTGATTGTTAATCGCTTCAACGTAGAAATGCCAAAGATCTTGTTCTACGCGACCATGGCGGATAGAAGAAATAAGTTCTCTTTTAATTGTTCTAAGATCTTTTCTCGGTGTCAATTTGCGGATAATTTCTTTGTTACCTGCAGCTCGTGCCAAATTAAGCATTAGGTCGAGATCTTGTTTAGAGAAGAGAAATTGATCGCGACGTTTGCGTGAACCGCGAGCTGCTCTTGATTTAGGAATTACTGTAACAGGCTTTTCAGTGTTGATGATATATTTCGAAATCAAGTGTTGTAATTCTTCTGGAGCTTCTGTTTTCATCTTACGCATAGTAAAGTGGTGAATATAACCGCCAGTAGAAACAGGAATATAACGACAAATGTTATTCTCTTTTTTGCCACCAATTTTTTTGACAGCTAAACCGATCAATTGCTCCAACCCTTTATCGTTCTTTACTTTTTCGCTCATAGTTAACCTTCCTTAATGTTTTTGTTTTTTGTTTTTTTTTTAACTCAATCTTTGTAGCGCTGGAACAGTTCTCAGCACGAAAATATGGTTGTTTCTTTCTTTCCAATTTCGGTATATACCGAACAAGATTTAAAAACCGGCGTTTCTAAAGGCGCTAAATTTCCCACAGATCGAAGATTGTAAGTTATTCAGTATTAATCAATACGAACCAATTTAAGATCTTCGCCCCCCGGAGGGTTTGCCGCGCTAGAAACACCATTTTTTGAATCACGTTCGGTATAACGCCCATAATTCTAGTTTCTTTTAGCAAACATTGAAATAAAAGTACAACCAAATATTTCAAATATGTTACCAAATATCGACTTTATACCGAACGTCGTTCAAAAATCAGATCCTCTTTGCCAATTTTTGAATCACGTTCAGCCTATTAATCCAAAGATGCACTGTTTGGCTGCACCAAAGCCCCGAGATTGAAAAATCGCAGAAATGTCATTCCGTCCTCAAAGGCAAAGTCGAGCTGATTGATAACGAACGCCACTTTCCCCGTTGCACGCGAATAAAATAAATGACGCTTAATATTATCGAATACAACACAACAATTGACACTGCAGCCTCCACCGACGCCCCCTGCAATACAACGAAAAAATAAATCGGCAAAAGCATAACGACCCATACAGATAATGCCCCTGTTAAAAATAAAAATATGGAATCGCCCGCAGCCATCAATACCCCCGCATATTGCATCCTGATCCCCTCAAAAAATAAATAAAAGGCAACCAAAATCAAACACGTTCCAAGCGAACCTTCAATTTCAACAATAAATAATGGATCCGCAAGAGGAAGAAACTGACCGATAATCAAAGGCATGCAAAGCACAAAAACGCTCAACAGAGCAACCAAAAACATTCCATTCAAAAATAGTCCTGCTTTCATTGTTTGATTAACAAGATGAGAACGCCCCGCACCTATCATATTACCAACAATCGCTGCTGTTGCTTTATTAATTCCTTCAGGGAAAAACAGAAATAAAATCAATATCGTCTGACAAATACCTGTCACCGTAATATGAAACGCTCCCATATTCTTCATTAATGCGTAATAAGCCGCAAAAGCCAAAACCTCGGAAACCATAAAAATAGAGATGGGGAAGCCGATCCGAAGACAGTCCCACAAAACTTTCCCTTTAAAATGAAAGTTAGAGGTTCCACACTCCTGTCGATTTTTCGCATTAAAGAAAATACACCCAAGAACAATACACTGGAAAACAACGGCCATACTCGTTGCTATCGCTGCCCCTTTAACACCCATTGCAGGAATCCAAGGATCAACACCAAAAATCAATGCCCAGTCAAGGAGAACATTAAATACATTCGCTACTACCATTAAAATAGTAACCAATCTAGTCTTCCCTTGTCCTATAAAGAAGCCACTTAAAGCTCCATTTAAGCAGTAAAAGGGACCGAAAAGGACCATGCATCCAAAATAATCACGCTCAAGAGCTGAGCTACTCCCATGTCCATAAATAAACTCTGTCCCCCAGACCGAAAGGGGAATAAAGAAAAGAAGAGAAAATAGAGAGAACCAAATCATCTGCCATACAGGTTCTCCAAGACGGTGCCGAATCTTTGCTCCGTTATATTGCGCAACAAATACTTCAGCAACGTTTGCTAAGGAAATACCCCCAAAAATAAAGGCCCAACCAAGCGTTGTCGCTCCAACAGCTGCATTGTGCGCATCGGTAGAGTGATGAGCAAGAAACCATCGATCGAAAAATGTCATCATCATTACAGATAAGGAAGCAAACATCAATGGGCATGACATCGATAATAATTCTCGGAAACTTCCCTCTTCATACTTTGTAAGCGACATAAACCCTCTAAAAATCATTTCCAATTTAACAATGAATAGAATTTATGTCATCAAAAATAATTAAAAACAGAAAATCGGTTGAATTACAAAACAATTCCTGATATAATACCCTCATGTTAAATTACCAACTAGACCCATCTTATTATAACCTAAGCCAAGTCTTCAACTGGGGAATTTGCTCTGCACACTTCAAAGAAGCCTATAAAAAAAATGCCCTAGATTATCGCGTTGCTCATGCAGTCCTTGCTACGCTAGAACTCATTCCCATTGTTCCTTCTTTTATTGAATTGATACTCGTTAGTGCGTACGGTCAAGCTAGCACTCCCCTGCGCTCTACAAAATTAATTAAACCGCTGACGTCTATCGGAAACCTACTGTACCGCAATGTTTTTTATCCCGTATTTCTTTGGAAACAGCGTGAATTATCTTATCTCATCAAAAAAGAAAAAGAACTCCCTTTAACGAAAAATCCATTAACTCTTTCGTTTGACGATTATCTAATACATAAAGTTGACTGGGAACACGTTATTCTTTTTTTTAAAAATACAGCTCCTTTAACGACCTTTCTTCATCAATGGTCGCTAGAACTGAAAGTTGAAAATCAACAACTGGTTGATTTTGAAAAAATTATTGACAACCACAAACAAGCAGACTCTCTCTGGAAATACGCCGAAACCTATTTTCAACTCCTAGAAACAGCGGGCTCCCTCCGCACTGAAATCAATGTATTAGCCAAAGAAGACCATCGAAAAATTACCGAATGGAAAGGAAGAGCAGAATCTCTTAATCGACAGGTCAATGAATTTAGAAATATTGTGTTAACTAAAGAACCGTCATTTTGTCAGACTAAAGTAGTTCCACTTTCAAATCTCGCAATGAATCTAAAAAGAATCACCAATTGCATTGACGATGAACTTTTCTTCAACGGCCAAACACTTGAGGACAGAGACCTATTCAATTTTGATCAACCTCTTGCAGTTCCCAGCAATGGAGAAATTTCCCAATTACTTGTAGATAAGGCAGAAGATGTAAAATCTATTTGGGAAAAAATCAAAAAGAATATAGAAAAATATTCTAAACACCTTCAGCGACTAGAAACAACTCGAAGTGGTGCATCATCGATCGGTGAAGAGTTTGCAGACTTTCAAAAGACAGCACTATTCCGGATAAATGAACGAATCAAAAATTATTCTTCTTATATCGAAGACGCTCATAAAACCATTGTAAAAATCTCTAAACAATTGGCCCCCTTAGAGGAAATCAGACTCCTTTTTCACGCAAAGAAAAAAATGAATGAGCTGGATGCCAAATCTAAAGGCATCAACGAATTGATAACTAATGTCATTAGAGGCTATAAAACAAACTCCCGAGAAGAGATGGAACAAATATTAAGGATGACGAAAACCTTTTACGCCGAACAGCTCTATCCTCTTGAACAGTTGTCTAAACAGGAAAATCCAACTCATGTGATTCATTCCCTTCTGAAAAATTACAACGAGAAAGTTGGGCTAATACAAAATAAAGCATCTCTTTTAAACCTGTGGAACAGTGTCAATGAACGAAAAGAAAATCTGTTTAGACTTAATGTTGACGCACTGGTAGAAGAACAGAACGAATTCATCGCAGAAACCCGTAGAATCGAGAAAGTTTTTCAAAATCATAAAGAAATTGGCTTTTTTGAAAGAATCAGATCCATGTTCTCAACAACTTCTGATGAAAAAATCCTGGAACTTTGTGCTAAAGTGATCAATGTACTCAAAGAAATAGAAA
>JBAWZJ010000037.1:0-11886 GCA_037143085.1 Parachlamydiaceae bacterium
GTCGTGTCTTCAGCAAAGACACTTGAGTTTGACGATTTAGATGGGCTCAACGTCTCTCTCTCTCTCTTGCAGATACTGTGAGAAGAGTTCCCCAATTATGAGATTTTTCTCCAGAAATTTGCAAATCAGAGGCATGGACGTTCTTGGATTGACTATCTGTTGAACTTCGTCTGCTATGCTCTGGACTCCATGAACTAAATGGGTTGGTCAAAGGAGCTCTCTTACCTTGCCTATCATCATCTTCGCTACACTCATCATCTGATCTAAAGGTTCTTTTTGTTGCCCATATACCTGCCACTTTCATTACATTGTCCATCCGCTGTGGCATACTCTCTGGTCGCTCGCTGTAAGTTTGAGGTGATTCTCTCCTAGGAGCCGTTACTCTTCGCGCCGAGCTTTCGGAAGGGAAACTTGAGTCTGACAATTTGAATAGATTAGAGCCCTCTCTTTCATATACTGCTTGTGAGTAATGTGTAAGACCTAATTCTGGTAAACTCATATAAAACCAATTAAACTGTTATCACACACAACGTTATTAAAAAAAACGGAAAATAAACACAAAAAAATACAACAAAAGTTAATTAAAAACAACAATAATTACGACAACTATTATTATTAAGAACGAGTAGGGGCGCGGAGTGGAAAACGATTAGTGATGTGTACCGAACGTCACTCCAAACTTGGCATTTTTAACGGCCAAATTTTGAGTGACGTTCGGTATAATAGACCTCTTATCCAAAACTCGCGTTAACTGAGGTTCTGTCGACACGCGACTCAACTGTGACAGGCTAATGTTTTTTGACAATCTGCAGAAAGACGTCTGCAATACCCCAAGTGAAAGGAACGGCGAACCGTTTCATAATTTCAAAGCAATGTTTATCTGTATAATCCGTCAACGGATAACTGACGGAAATAATTTTTGTTCCTGCAGGTAACTTTGAAAACTTATGAATGAGTTTTTTAATAGACTCTTCATCAAGGCATGTCCCATAGAGATAGCAAACAGTGGCGCCGGCATAATCGGTCGTTAACATATCTGCACACCTAAATTTCAACCGATCGATCTTTAGTCTCTTCGCAATGAGACTTGCCCTCTCAACAAACTCAGGCACATGCTCTATCCCCGTTACAGAACAACCGACAACCGTCCGGAGCCAAAAACAGGTACGCCCTCTTCCCGCTCCAAGTTCAAAGAGATGGTCCTCTGGGCTGATCAAACATTCGCGGACAATTGTTTCCAGCGATGTTAGCGGAGTTTCTCCATAAGCATAAACATCGTCAGCCCCCTTGTTCATCAGGAAACGCTTACTGATTTTATAAGGATTATGAAAAAGATACATGAGTCTTAAAGCAACATCTGCTCTAAAAAACGAGAATGTTCCATAATAACGGAAAGCTACCCGGAAAAATTCAAGGATATTTCGTACCGTCACGACAATATTGAGCCACAGCAACGAAAAGAAATCTCTCATATTCATTTAATAATCCTTTGAGGTATACCGAATGTCGTTCAAAACTTGGCATTTCTAGCTGCGCGAAAGTCTCCGCAGATCGACCATCGTAAATTGGTTCGTATTAATTAATACTGACCAATTTACGATGGTCGATCTCCGGGATTTTGGCGCGCTAGAAATGCTAACTTTTGAACGACATTCGGTATAACTATGCAAATAATGGATAAATCACCCGGGCGACCAAAAAAAACATCAAAGTCGATAGCACGTCATTAAACGCTGTGACAATAGGCCCCGAAGCAACAGCAGGATCAATTCCAAAGCGGGCGAAGAAAAACGGAGAAAACGTTCCTAGCAACGTAGCCATCAAGCAAGCTCCAAGGAGCCCAACACTTACTGTTGTTCCCATAGCGATAGGATCGCCGCCGACAGAGTGCAAGTTAAAATGATTTAACATGTAAACAGCAACGCCGCAAAAGACCCCAAAGACCGAACCGATGAGCAGTCCTATTACCAGCTCTTTCCTCACAGCACCAAAGCGGGAACCTGTGGAAAGGCCGCCGGTTGACATCCCTCTAACCAGAATCGTACTACACTGAATCCCCACGTTCCCCGACATTCCGGCAATAAGGGGAACGAAAAACGGCACGTAGATAAACCATGAACTATTTTTAAAATAGGCCATCGCTGTCGCTGTCACAAGTCCAGCAAACAGGGTGACAAGAAGCCAAGGAGCACGCAAGAAAAAACGTTGAATCACAGTTGCTTGCTCGCTCATATCCTCAGCCGTACCGGCAATATTAGCGATTGTCTCATCGGCAATATCCTCCATCGCCTCAACGACATCTTCATAGGTGATTACTCCAAGAAGACGATCCTCTTCATCAACGACAGGAAGTGCTGGAATTTTATATCGTTCGACCAGATCGACCACCTCGTCTCGCGAGTCGTTCACCATGACTTTATGCAAAACAGGACGCATCACTTGACGTAAAGGGAGATAGTCAGGATTCACTATCAAATTTCTGCCAGGCACATATCCTGCGAGACATCCATCATCAGTAAGAACAAAAACACTGCGGGTAAGCTCCACTCCGGGATTATCTCTAATCCGTGCAGCGACATCCCCTATTGTTGTATTCATATGAAAGGCAAAAAACTCATTAGTCATCAAACGGCCAGCGCTATGGCGATCGTGCTTTTGCAACTCTTTGATACGGGTTGCTTTTTTAGGATCTAGCAGATCCATTACCCTTTTAAGACGGCGATCTGACATATCATCTAAAATCCAGACGGCTTCGTCCGGAGGCATCCGTTCAATAAGCCGTTTAATTTCATTGTCATCGATTTGTCGAAAAATGGCACTACGGGTATTGCTGCCGGTATTGATCATAAAGATAATTTTGGCATTGAGATCCGGTAGGTTGTCATAGACGACAATCCGTGCGCTGGGAGGCAGTCGGGTAACAGCATAGGCTAAGTCGATCGGATCATGTTCACTGGCAATTTTAGCGACATCATGGATCAACACCTGCGACGTCTGCTTGTGAAAAGCACTCTCCAACTTTTCGTTCAAGACATCGTCTAGATGGCTAGTTTTCGAGTCCATGAGATTTCCCATGGCAGAACCATGAACCTCTGAATCGAATTCTTCTAAATCATCATTTTTTTTACTATCCACCGAAGCCTCACATTATGCAACGGTTGTAGCTTAACGCTTCATCCACTATTTCCTCAAGTGTTTAACTCACCTTACACAAAGAGAGCTGCATTTCGACTAGCACGTTGTCAAGGTTAAATTTTAAGGTTTGGCTGCGCCAAAGCTTAAAATTTAATCTTGACAACGTGTTAATGCTGTTTATTTTTTTTACAGTCCCTAAGGTGAGTATTTAAACATCCGTTTCATTATAAACAGAAGCTTTCAGAGATTTCCCTTTTTTTTAAACCATTCACTTGCAGGGTCAGAGAAAATAACCCGATTTCGACAAATGGCTTTAATCATCCTGTCGGCAAGTTGTTTTCGAAGTGTTTTTACGGGGGTATCTCTAAGATCTTTTACTGTATTTTCAAAGGTTGCTCCTGAGGCTAATCGATCCATTGCACTGAGGACAAAAACACCGCAATTGTGGGGATCCTTTTGATGCCTCTCGCAATTTTCTTTAATCGAAAACTGTTCGCCGGAAAAAAGAGTCTTAGCTAAATCCTCTAAATCTTCTCTCATGGTTTTTATCTTTGTCGAAACATGCTCTTCTCTAACCAAAAGTTCTTCATCATTCTCATCATTTAGATGTTCAATCGCCTTTTGATCCTCAACAATAAAACTTCGTTTTGCATGATCACTTTTAAACCCTTGAGAATCGTAATAGAAAACTTCGTTCTTTTCAAAATCGACACCTATTAAGACGATATGGTCGACACCAAAGCTTTCTTTTTTTTTAAATATAAAAGGATATAACACCGTTTGAGGCTGATCTTCGAGAGGTTTTGTAATCCCAGCTTCCGAAGGAAGTTTTTTTAATCTAATTCCTTCCATGTTAACTGAAACAATCGGTGCCTTTAAGCTAGCATCTTCCGGTGTCTTTGCAGGTTGTAAGATCACATTATTTATGAACTGTTGCGCACCGGCATCATTCATAAATGTCCCCTCTCTTTCCCGAGTTTCTTGAACAAAACGAGCAACAAGAGCCTCTTCGTGAGTTTTTGCATCTCTAGCTATTTCTTCAATATTATCCTCTCCGATATCTTCAAAGTCGAGATTTCCCTTTAAGGGGACGGCTTTAGTTTGCTGCTGAGGTAGTAAATTTTCTTCCTCTATTATGTGCGGATTGTATTGATGCAGATTGTTAAATACTGCATCTCTCCACTCTTTTTTTGTTTCTTCGCTATACCCATTTATTCCATGAATATCCATGTACTTAGATTCTAATTTTTTAAGCTTTACTATATCGCACTCTATTAATTTATTTCTTGCTAGTTGAGGTGTTAGATTTACCCCGTTCCGCTTCGAGTGTTCTATAAATTCGGTGACATGGAGATGATCATCGTCTTTTGCTTCCCACTTATCTTTAATAGCCTGTTCCGGGTCAATAAAGTCTCCATCTTCCCCAGTATAATATGATGTCAAAGCAATATGAATATATTCAGCTTGATATCGTTTATCTAATATTTCTTTATTGATATCGTTTATCGATTTGGATCCAGGCGTTAACTGCCAAAACACGTCTTTTAATTTTGCTATGCAGTATGAACCAATCCGCTGAATCTGCTCTCTTAAAGTGTAATCCTTCCCCCCAGCTTCTTTAACAGAACGTCCTGTCGTATCGGCAGCCCTACCCTGTACATTAAACGTTGTTGTATCAATTCTGCTTTGATCGCTAACTTGAAAGTTCATAAGCCCTCACTTACAATTATATAAAAAAAACAAAACAATCTTTATTATAAATAAAAATAATAAAAAAAAACATATTTTATTTAAAAACCGGATATATACTGATTCCAGCTGAAAGTTGGCGGGTTAGAAACGACAACTTTTGCATGACGTTTGGTACACCTCTCTATCTCACCCTTGCTTTTTAAACGGGGGTCGTGTACACTCTAAGCTTCATTTAACCATAGAAAGAACGCAGACCCCTCTTAGGAGCTAAAGGCAATTGCCGAATTCAGCCCTAAAATTTTGCAGCTTTCTTAAAAAAAAAGATGTTAACTATGTTCCATCCAGAAAAAATCCGCAATATTGCGATTATCGCTCACATTGACCATGGCAAGACAACATTGCTCGACAGCTTGCTTAAACAATCCAATATTTTCAGAAATAATGAAGTGACTCAAGAGCGGATGGTGGACTCCTATGATCAAGAAAAAGAGAGAGGAATCACGATCTTTGCTAAACACACCTCGATCTATTTCAATGACTTTAAGATTAATATCATCGACACCCCTGGACACGCAGACTTCTCGGGAGAAGTAGAAAGAATTTTAGGGATGGTCGATTCTGTTCTCTTGTTGGTTGATGCTCAAGAAGGACCGATGCCGCAAACTCGATTCGTTCTATCGAAATCTCTTAAGATGGGGATCAAGCCTATCGTTGTTTTAAATAAAATTGACCGTCCTCATGCTAACCCAGATGCTGTTCTTGACACTACTTTCGACCTATTCACAGAACTCGGCGCAACGGATGAACAATTAGACTTCAGTTACTGCTATGCATCGGGCCTATCAGGCTTCGCTACTCATCTCGTTGGAGACCCTCGTGTTGATATGCGTCCTCTCTTTGAATTGATAACAACTGCTGTTAAAGCTCCAAGCGGATCTCTAGAAGCTCCTTTTCTTATGCAAGCTGCGACAATCTCTTACGATGATTATGTCGGTCGTCA
Source organism: Parachlamydiaceae bacterium (assembly GCA_037143085.1). Taxonomy (GTDB): domain Bacteria; phylum Chlamydiota; class Chlamydiia; order Chlamydiales; family Parachlamydiaceae; genus JBAWVE01. Next base: position 5,828 of record JBAWZJ010000037.1, read on the forward strand.
GGCATGCGGAAAAATCCTCGAAGGTACAGTGAAAAAGGGACAACAAGTAATCCATTGCGACTCAAAAGGAAATCAACATAGATGCGCTATTACCCGTATTGAAGGGTATCTTGGATTGGCTAAAGTGGAAATGGAAGAAGCCGGTGTAGGAGATATCGTTTGTCTTTCTGGTATGCCAGATGTAACAATCGGCGATACCTTATGCGATCCTAAAAATATTATTGTTCTTCCTCCAATCAAATTGGATGAACCGACTGTTTCGGTTGATATCACGGTAAATAACAGCCCATTCGTCGGACGAAGCGGCAAACACGTGACGATGAATAAGATCCGAGAGCGCCTAGAAAAAGAAAAGAAAGCAAATATTTCCCTCAAGATTGAAGAGGTTTCTGGAGAACAGGATAAAATCACTGTTGCAGGACGTGGAGAACTCCACCTTTCTGTATTGATCGAAGCTATGCGCCGCGACAGTTATGAATTTAGCGTTTCGAAGCCTCAGGTAATTATTAAACATATCGACGGTGTAAAGTGTGAGCCTATCGAACGGGTAAATATCGAAGTGCCTGCAGAATTTTCAGGGACAGTCATCGAAGAATTGTCCCGTCGTCGTGGAGAGATGCAACTTCTCGATACTGATGAACACGGAATCACTTCCCTTGAATTCTTGATGCCAACACGCGGTTTGATGGGATATAGAAACGATTTCCTAACAGCAACACGCGGCCTTGGTATTTTAACATCTGTTTTCGAAGAATTTGCTCCTTGGAGAGGAACGATTGTTGGCCGTAGCCGCGGTGTTCTTGTTTCGATGTGCAGCGGGAAGACAAACGGGTATGCATGCTTCAACCTACAAGACCGCGGTGTCCTATTTACAGCGCCTGGCTGTGATATATACGAAGGGATGGTTGTTGGTGAAAACAGTAGAGAAAATGACCTCCTAGTTAACGTCACGAAAGGTAAACAGCTAACCAACGTGCGAGCTTCCGGAACCGATGAGAACATCATTCTCACACCTCACCGCAAATTTACATTGGAACAGGCTATTGACTACATCCAAGATGATGAACTCATTGAGGTTACTCCCGATGCGATCCGCATGCGCAAGCGTTTTCTAACAGAAAACGAAAGAAAAAGAAAAGGGTAATCGAACCCGCTAATATAACCGTGCAGCAGGCGGCGATCCATTCGCTGAACCTGCTGCATTTGGAATAGTTTACATTTTAAACATCTCTTATGTTATAATCCAACTAAGGGATGTTTCTGATTTATTACGTGCCTTATATTTTCTCCACTCCAGATAACCTCCCTCAAGAGTATTATGTAGGAGAATGATTATGAGTGTACCGATCATTGGAGGGCCTGTCCTTCCGCCTGTTTCTGGTTCTGCCTCTAGCACATCGCCTGCTATTTCTCTCGTTGCTGCGCAGGACTCTTCGTCGACATCCTCTGCAGCGCCGTTAACAATACTACAATACGCACAGGCCATTGGGCTGCCGCAAAATTTATTGAATACGCAAGAATGGGCTGACCAGCAGTTTAATGCAGTTAGCCGGGCTGGCTTTTATCAAGCGCTTCTGACAGATTGGCCGCTAATCGTCCAGTTAGCTAAAGAGTATTCGACAGCGAATCTTGGCACTATTCCGACACAGGTCAACCAGAATGATACCAATATCGCCACTGTGAACAGCGACCTCTCCACTTATAATAGCATAGTCTCTACAGACCAATCTCAAGTCAACACTCTAAACGCTGCGATCGCAGCTTTCAACGCAGGAACATTGTCTCAAACAGATTATAACACTGCCGTTACGACTTATAACAATTATGTAGCAACACGTAATGCATCAGGTGGTGTAACAACAACGCAGGCAGATATTAATACGAAATTGCCAGCAGGAAGTCCTCCGATGACACCACAAACAACGACTCCTTCAGTAACATTCCTAACATCTGCACCTCTCTCCCCTCCCGCCATTTCAGGAAGTGTTCCAACAGTTACTGCACCATCTCCTCTTTCGACGGTTTTAAGTACTGTAACACCAAGTTACATAGATTTATTCACTATCGTCAACTTTTCATTTTTCAAACAGGTCCTTGCTCCATTCTTCCAAAATCTGTCAAATCTTAAAAATCAGGATGATTTTAGCGCTTTTCTTCAATTTATTTTGGGAGATTCAGATCCTACAGTGCTCGCTGCTTTTATCGATAAAAAACCTAATTTATCAACTAATGCTTCAGGGGGGGGAGTTGGTGTTGGCCCGGGAGTTGGATTAACATCCCTTTCGTTAAATCTTTCAAATCATTTATTCACAAGTGTTCTTGATTCAGCAACCTTTCAGAGTGAAAATCAAGATTATCTAACAGCGTTGAATCAACAAAGCGTTACCGGGTTGTTATCTAACCCTCTATTGCTTCTCGCACAACTGGGTGTCCCTTCCGGCCTTGTCGCTTTACAGCAGTTGTACAGCTCTGGAAATAATCCAGGAACTCAGACGGAATCAATTGTTGTAGGTCTCTCTTATGCTCAAGAAATCAATTCAGCTGTTGCTGCAAGACTGAATCAAAATCTTCTCACTTCCTTAACAAGTCCCGCTACTTCAACAACAGGGCTAGGGGGGGCTATAAATAATGCGACAGATCTCCTCCAGTTAAACGTCGCCGTCTTAACCCTTGCGCAATCGTTGGGAATTCCATCCCTTTTAGGACAGTTGCTAGCAACGTTACCTGAAGCTGCAAGCTTGAACATCATTACTCCTCAACCTCCATTTGCTAGCGTTTTTACGAATAGTACCAGCACCAGTGCCCTTCAATCCTTCACAGCTGGATATTTATCAAAGCAACAAAATATTGGCTCTACTAATGCTAACAACATATTAAATAAAGCAATCAATGAGGCGATCAATAGCAATCAGACCACCAACTCTGACGTTTTCAGTAATAGTTTACAACAAAGTCTCATTCAACAAGGAGTTACCAGTGAAGCGGCAACTTCTACAAGCAATGTTGCTTCTGCATATGTAAAGTCAGAAATCCAATCTGCAAACGTCCTTAACCAAACATTCACAACAAGCTCTGTAACGACTAATCCCCTTCTCTCAAATCCATTAGCTCTTAATATTATCACAAACAACGGTGGAGAGGTTTCTGGAAGGACTTTGAGAGATCAGTTAGCAAATGCTTTGGTTGCCTTAGGATCCACACCAAGCACAGCTCTAAATACAGCAACACAAGCAATTACCGGGGGAAATCCCACAGTTCCTGTAACTACTCAGGAGCAACTAAGCACGCAGATTTATAATCAAGTACTTGCTTCTACTCAAGACCTTGGAACACAGAAATCTCAGCAGCTGGCACAACAAGTTTCCACCTTGGCTGTTTCTTTAGGAAACCAAATTGGCACTCATATCACATCTTTAAACAACCTACAGGACACAAATGTTAGCAACGGAGTTAATGATACTTTACGTTCATTTTTAGCACCGACGCTTGAGTTGTCTACACTAGGACAAAGACTACGTGATCCAGCTAATACTTTATTACTTTGTGCTCAAACAGGACTGATGTATACACAAATGACATCTCCTGCATCTCCAATCCCTCAAAAAGGAGGAAGCGGATTAGATGTTCTTGTTTAAGCTAGATATTTGTAAATTAATTGTTATTAATGTATAATTAACTTTTAGAGGTCTCCTTATGTTTTTTCCGCCGTGCTAAAGGCGCAGGATCTTCAGATCCCGCACTTTTAGCAAAGCAGAAATTGTGTTTCAGCAGTAAGGAGATTTTTATGTCAACGCCTGTCAATAACAATGGAGTTCAAGGTAGCAGCGGTGCACGCCTTCCCGGTGCGGCTTCATCCTTCGACTTACAATCTTATATCGAGTTAGTCTATGTCCAAACAGCAAACGCCACCATGGTTAACCAGATGGCATCTCTACAAAGTTCTCTTGGATATACTCAAAGCGCGATGGACGCGCTAACAAGAGTTCAAAATCTAAAAAACGCTATTAAGATCCACCCTAAAGGAGCCTTTCCTAGTTTAGCAGGCATCCATAGTGTCTCTGACTATTACAAAGCGGCAAGTGCTTATTTTGGAACGCCTGTACAAATATCCGCTTTATTCGGAAGCGGCGGTCCCGCAGCATTTATCAAACAAATGGCAAGTGTCAAAGCATTGCTTTCAGGTATCGTCCCACAACTTTCAGCTGTCACTCCAGTACTTTCTGGAGGAGTAGCCAACTCAAACTCATTGCTCGCCCATATAAAGGTCATATTGAATGACATTAAGAACACTGGAGCTGCTACAACTACAGCTGGAGCAACAAAATGGTTAACTGATAATTACAGTGCCGCTGCGACATCAGCCGTTATTTCCGCAGGTCTTTACCAACAAAATATAACGAACGCTATTACAGCTGGACAGTCTTTAAATACAACTCAAGCAGAGTCTGTTAGGAACTATTTATACATTTACGAAGAGTATTACAAATCAGCATCGGCTGTGTTGCAGCAGATGACTCAAATCATCCAAAAAATGGCTGATGGTATTAACCATTAAACTTTATTTATTGAGGTTTTTATGACAATTCATCCGGTAACAACAGATAATCCAGTAGACCCTACAAGGTTAAGTTCTGGCGATTATACATCGACTGTTGTTTTAAATCGCATTTTCAGGTTAATGCTGACGATGATCACGTCGTTGCAGAACGTCGCAGCTGCGCAGGCTCAACGATTGACCATCTTGAGCAAATGGCAGTCTGCTTATAGTGACGCAATGGCTCAGATGCACACCTTTTCTCAAGGTGATGGTTCTTTTCTTACTGCCAGCTCACAAAGTGATAACCGCAGCTCGGTTAACCAGTACAACTCTAACTTGCTCCAAACTATGCAAAGTAGACAGGCGTTAGTTGGCGATGATGCTAAAGCCTTACAATCAAACGTTAACCAAAGTAATGATGCGGTAACACAACAATCGAATCTGGGGACAGCCATTTTGCAAGAGTTAAGCACTCTTTTAAGCGAAATTTTCCACTAACAATTAAGAGGACACTCTCTTGGCATGTATTTTGCATAATGATGTTTGAAGGACGAATGTCCTACGATGGAGGATAATATGAAAGGTGAACAACAAGAAATCAGACAAGCGAGTGGTAAAGTTGGCGCTGACGTAAAAAAAGAGCATAAAGACAGTTTACGCGGATTGCTTAACAAAATGTCTAAAGGAACGATACCAAAGAATGCTTTTGGTTTAACGGATGCTATGGTTGAAGGGATCTACGGGCAGGCTTACCGTCTTTATAATACCGGTAAATATCAAGATGCAATTCAAGTCTTTAGATTGTTAGTGATGATCAATGCGATGGAAAAAAAATATGTGATGGGTCTTGCCGCATGTTTCCATATGATGAAAAAGTATTCGAATGCAGCAGAAACTTATTCTATTGTCGCTGTGATGGACCCTCAGAATCCAATCCCCTTCTATCACGCTTCCGATTGCTTTGTGCAGATAGGAGATGTCGTTGGAGCCCTGGTTTCCTTGGAATCAGCGGTGAAGCGTTGCGGCGATAAACCTGAGTTTAGTGTATTAAAAGGTCGCGCATTGCTATCTATAGAAAGCTTAAAAAAAGAAATAGAAAAAAAAGCAAAAATAAATAATTTATAAGAGTTTATACCGAATAGTAATTTTGTCTTACACGGGGGTCTTATGGAAAGTTTTAACACCAATACAGGTGCTTCGACTCAAGGAAACTCAGGTGGTCTGCCAGGGGGATTTCCTAACCTTCCAGGTGGCGCGCCTTTAGCAGGGAGCACAGGAGCGCCCGTTGACAATACAGATAATCTGGCTGCTCTCGAGTCTCTATTCAGTGATACAACAACGAGTGGCTCTGCACCCGACTATCTCTCATTTGCGAATGCTAACACATCTCTTTCTTCCACGTTTCTTCCAAGCCTTCAGACACCTAAGGAGGTAAGCCAGGAAACAATGACAGCAACGACGGCTTTATTGACAAACTTTGGAGCCACTCCCGTAACCCAACAAAAAACCTTGAGTCTTGTAC
>JBAWZJ010000038.1:0-11841 GCA_037143085.1 Parachlamydiaceae bacterium
AGAATTAAATTAAGAAGATTATATCCGCAAATTTATGTTTGACAGTGTACTAGTTTATAGATGAGGGAGGCCACGAGTCGCCCCAATCTAGCTTACGCGTCTGCTTGTAAAGGACGCCTAGCTTTTTTGAAACTGTTTTATTCTCGATTCCGGTCTGACCACACAAAACAAGATCAATATGCCCCGAATGATGCTTTGGATGACGAAGGATCCTCGATTCCGGTAACTCTACAGGGGATTTTGAAGCTATGACATAAGAAAACTTTTCATCTTCATACCCCATCTTCACATCCTTCACTGCCATATGCAAAGACGATCTCGCTACACGTTCTGAAAAATGACACCAATCGCCATCCTTCATCGGACATGCCTTTTCATGTGGGCAAGGAGCTACAAGATGCGCTTGTTTACCCAAAAGATGCTCTCTAATGATCCTGATCCGCTCAAAACCATGCGGAGTACCGGGTTCGATAATCGAGATAACTTGAGAAGTTGATTCCCAAGCATCATCTATAAGTCTTTTCATAGCGTCGATAGAAAGTTCTCCAACAACGTAGGACAAAACAGTGAGATCGTGAAGACCAAATGACGAAGCCTGCATTAGATCGGTTTCCACCCATTGAGCATTTCTTAATGATTGATGAGAAGAAGTGCCCATCATTTTTTTTCCTGTGGCCAACCACCATTTATCTTTCTCATGCAGCGATACTCGATCAATCGCAGGAAATACATCGATTGCAGCCCAAGAAGCTGTTCCTGGACCAGCACCGATATCACATAATGTTGTTGGAGAAAATAAAGGAAGACGCTGCCTTAACTCATTTAATACCCGCTTCACAACTGAAAATGTTGCCGGCAGACGCACTGCGAGATACGCCATTCGATGGGTCTCCGATGTCATAAAAGATACTGTTGCATCTCTATCTTCGCTGCGGTAACGGCTCGAGAGGTCGGCAGAAGCTTTTGCTATTGAAGCTTTGCTTATTTTTTCGAATAGGTTTTCTAAAGTTAGAGTTAAATCTTCAGGGAGCGTCATTCGTAATCTTTTGGGTTGGTTTTAGTTACATCATAAGAAAGGGTATCATCATCTATAGCGGAGTCTTTAAAACGGCTAAAATGTTCCTTAAACTGCTCTGCTAACGGTTGAGAATCTTCCGCAGATAGAGCTTGTTTGTAAAGTTGCTGTCTTTCAACAATAATATCATCAACCACCTGAGAATCGGGAAATATTGCGTTTAAAACCTCTCTAGAAGCAAGATAGACTCTCACTTTAGCATGCGCAGCTCCTGTGATGAAGTCAAGTATGGAGCAATATCCTTTTGTCGATCGATATTCTTCGCTGCCATTTTCTTCTACAGAATCTCCTTGAGACTCCTCTAGAGAATGTTCTTCCTTCGCCTTTGATTCCGTTGTGGCAACAGGCTTGCAATGAGCTCCTTGCAATATTTTATAAAAAACTTGATCCAATTCCGGATCAGCAAGTTTTAGATTTGCTAGGTCTTTCGCGGTCTTTGGTTTTTGATCTTTAGGAAGGGCATCAACCGTTTGAGCAACAGCAGAAATTAATTGATCCAGCAATGCTGGATTATTTTCTAAGGATTTTTGAAAAAAAGGTTGTCCTCCATATAGGGAACTCATTAAATTTTTCAAAAGAACCTTTGTTTGTGCCCACTCTTTAGGTTTTTCTTCCCTCTGGGTTTTATTAAACCATAAAAAGATGCTGACTCGAGGACTTCCTGCAGCTTTTTGCTTAGGTTTGGATTTCTCATCTTTTTTAACTTTTTTAACATTGATATGATCATACGCAGATAAAGCCTGGAGGTTGGTGTATTCCCTTTCATCATTTTCCATGTAATAACTGAAAATCGTTTGAAAAACTTGCGAACTCCGATAAGAATCCAATCGGGTATAGGTCATCAAGGCTAAAAGCATAAGAAGAGTGACTACAAAAATAAGAACATTCATCTCAACCACTCTGCTCCTGCACGAAAAATATGAGGGGGTGTACCATGCCCACGATGTCCTATAGACGGAAAGACAACCAATTCGATAGGAGGGGAACGATACTTCTGAGCATACGAAGCTTCCACTAAAGATTCTATAAATGAAAAACAACGACTTGTTCCAACTCGCGTATCGCGATTTCCAATATAAAAACGGACAGTTTTATTTCCAAGCTTATCCACAATTGCTTTTAAATCGAGAGATGGAACCACATCCTTTCCTGGAGAAAGATATTCTTCCAAATTGGTCAGTGGAGAAAAGCCTAGTAACTTGCTCACCCGTTGGTCAACAGCCGCTAAATGAGCTGCAACAAAAGCTCCTCGCGAAAGACCTGCTGTTGAAATTTTGTTTTCAACCAAATACCCTTCTGACAAAAGAAAATCAATCATTTGACTACAAGTTTGCGCAAAATCATCCAAAATATGATGGCCTCCAGCTATCGATTGAGCCCAAAATTCAATCGCTCCATAGTGAGGATAAATACCGTCGTGCTTCGGCAATGTTAGAGAAAAGACACGAATCCGGTGAGAGACAAGGTGGTTAACAATTTGATTATACGGGTCTAAACACAAACTTTCTTCTGCAGATAAGGAGAAATAGAATACAGCGGGTAAAGGCCCCTCACAAAGAGGTGGACCGCAATAATAAAGGCGAGATAGAGAAGGAACGTCAATAAAATCCATTAAACCTCTTGCATACCGAACGTGATTCAAGAGGTCTATTACTGAGCGCTCTTGACTTTTTCATTCCAATGGTTGTACGTGTCCATTAAATCGTTGTTTGTCAACGCTCGAACTTTTAAAAATCTTAAAGCAAGTTCAAAATCGTGATTTCGGAACATCCTCGTTCGATGGTGTCGACGATTATCTAGAGGCACAAGGCGATACTGGGTGGACAAGATAAAACCAACCTCTGCACTCAAACGCCTTGGAAAATTCGAAAACGAAGAAATCAGGATTCCTTTAATGACAGAGTCGGTAAGCATCATAACATCTCCAAAATGGGGTATCTTTCCCTCCTGAAGAAACATCGTATGAATCTCTTTTTCTAAAATAGGAAATAGTAAACAAGCTGTCAATATCGCCCTATGAATAGGTTTCTTGTTATTACTTCCTTGAATTTTATCTATAGTCGATAACAAATCATAAACATCTTGTTTGTGTTCCCCTTGGAGAAAATGATCAAGACAAGGAAACAATAACTCCAAAAGGCCAGTTTCTGTCATCAATCGAAAGAATGGAACAGCAGCCCCAGACTCCAACATCCTTAAAATTTCTTCGAGTACACGTGCGGGAGCACTCTTCAAAATTTCATGGGTACATTTTGAAAGAGCCTGCTTGGTTGAAACATCAATATTGAATCCGAAGCGAGCACAAAACTTCAACAAGCGAATCATTCGCACAGGGTCTTGCTTAAAACGAGTAGAGGGTTCTCCAATAGTTTTTAGTAAACGGTTGTGTATATCGTTCCATCCTCCGACATAGTCAATCACAGTATGCATATGAGGATCGTAAAAAAGACCGTTCATCGTAAAATCCCGGCGCATTGCATCTTCTTCAGGCGTTCCCCATGCATTGTCATGAATGATCAAATCGCTTTCGTTATCCCCCGAACGGAAAGTGGAGACTTCAAAAATTTTCTGCCCACATCGAAGATGAGCCAGCCGAAACCGGCGGCCTATCAAAAGACAACTTCTTTGGAATATCTGTTTAATTTGTTCCGGACGCGCCGATGTCGAAATATCGAAATCCTTTGGAACTTTTTTTGCAAGAAGATCTCTAACACTGCCCCCGACGAGATAAGCAAGAAACCCAGCATCCTTGAGTTTCTTTATAATATGGATGGCATCCACATCAATAAGGGTTGGATCAATATCATGATCGCTAGCTTGATAAATTTTAGGCTCCACGTACAGACTGTTGCTCCCAATGTAAATGATATATAAACCAAAGGTAATTCAGGAATTGGTTTTTCTAGCTATACCGAACGTGATTCAAAAGTTGGCATTTCTGGCGCGCTAGAAATGTCAACTTTTGAATCAAGAGGAGTATACATGAAGAAAATCCTACTTTTGAATTACGTTCAGTATAGAAGTTTAAGGTTATAAAAATAAGTCAAAAAAGACAAGAATGAAAAAAACAAACTTTTTATTTTATTTTTTTTTAAAATAAAGAAAAAAATATCTAGAAGGAAAACGGGCTAACTTCAGTAAGCCTTCTACGTACTTTAAAGGGCTTTCTATTAGTTCATATTATGGTAAGAGCTGTTTTCATATATTAAAAAATGTTTATATGTTTTTAAAAAAAAATTTAATATCTTTCAATATCAAAGACTTAAGAACATTCACACAAGGGAAAAAAATTTACCGTACTTGATCTTTCAATATAAAAACAAACAAGATCTTTTTCGAAGATTTGACCTAAAAGTTAAGGAAAATATCAAAAAAATGAAAAATGATCTTGGCAAAAAAATATTGGTTAGTGTAAACCTCGTGAATAGAAGCGTAATATTGAAAAATGCTTCGTCACACGGTTTAAGACATTGTCACCGTGTAGAAGAGTTAGCTGTGTGTTATTTCGTTAAGTCGATATCGCGCAGCGAATTTTGACGAGGCATGAGACAAGAAGACAAAAAATGAACAATTTAACAAACAAACAAAAAACGAGGAACGTTATGGAAATGAAGCGTTTTTTGGGTAACATTGCTAGGGTGTTCTTAGCAACAGGAGCCCTGTCTGTTTCTACATGTGTAGGAGCTGACGAAAATACAGCAGGATGCACGACAGCTGCTGCATGCAATACATGCTGCGGTCAACCAACCTGCGAACCACCTGTATGCGGATGGGCCTATAACCCACCAGCATATTGCAGATGCAACAATCCAGCTAACAGCTGCGATGCTTGCTGGAGCGATGGCTTAACAGCTCATGTTGATTTCCTCTGGTGGAGAGCTTATGAAGAAAATACAGCTCTCGGCGTTGAAGAAACATACAGCTCAGCTGTTAACAACGGTTTTACAGGTACTGCAGCACGTAGCACAGTATTCGATACTGAGCACGTAAAACAACTGAACTTCAAATACGATCCAGGCTTCCGTCTTGGCTTGTACGAAGCTTGTTCAGCTGGTTGCTGGGATCTAGCTTTAGACTGGACTCACTACCATACAAAAGCAACTGCAAATGGTGCTTCTAACCCAACAGCTACAGAAGGTGCTGAAACAGGTACAGATCCTGTGACTGTATTCGTTCCTTTCTGGGATAGAGTTGATCACTTCGGTGATGGCAGCGATAGCGCTTATCCAGACGCTTCAGAAGGCCGTTACACCCTCAACATGGACCTCATCGACCTCTCATTCGGTCGTAAGTTTTACGTTTCTTCTTGCTTCGTCCTAAGACCACACTTTGGTCTAAGAGGCGCTAGAATCGACCAAAACTACCGTATCGAATCTGTACGTGATGTTGTTGGAACAGAAGTTGATGGCGAATCTTATGCTACAGAAGCAAAACTAAGAAACGACTTCTTAGCTATCGGTCCTCGTCTTGGCTTGGATGCACAAATCCACTTAGGTTGTGGATTGTCAATATTCGGACAAGCTGCTGGCTCTTTAGTATTCGGCAGATTTGACCGTCACTCGAAAGAAGTTTACGATGATTTTGCTGTAGGTGTTGGCGCATCTGTTGACCATATCTACTACGAAACAGAAAACTCTCTCGAGCGTACTTCACGTGCATTTACAGACTTGACAATTGGTTTCAAATGGGAACGTTGCTTCGAATGGTGCAACCACTACCATCCAGTTACTGTTGCGTTTGCTTGGGAACACCATGCATTCTTCAACATGAACAACTTCAACATGATTTCAAGTGCTGCTAACGTTAGCGCTGATGACGGCCTCACATACTTCAACCAAGATACTGCAAGAAGTAACTGGGGTGGAGATTTGTACACACAAGGTCTCACAGTATCAGCAGCAGTTGGCTTCTAATCTTAGTATAAACTAAGTTTGAAGTTATCTTTCTGACCACGAGGGCCCGGCTTGCCGGGCCCTCTTTCTTTATTTAGGGAAAAACTATGAAACACGACACAAAAATATTTGGAACAGACGGCGTCCGCGGAAAAGCAAACCATTATCCAATGACAGTGGAAATAGCCTTGGCTCTCGGTAGATCCATAGGAAAGCTTTTCCGAAAAAGCAATGGAAAACACCGCGTCGTCATAGGCAAAGACACTCGTCTCTCCTGTTATATGTTTGAAAATGCTTTGATCTCTGGATTATGTTCCATGGGAATCGATACACTCATGGTAGGACCGTTTCCTACCCCCGGTGTCGCTTTCATCACTCGAGCTTACCGCGCTAGCGCCGGAATCATCATTTCAGCCTCACATAATCCTTACTATGATAATGGGATTAAATTTTTTTCCTCAGAAGGATTTAAATTTCCCGATCAATGGGAAAGGGAAATGGAGGAATTAGTCTCTAAAAATAATTTCGAAGACACCTTACCTCTTGATTACGATATCGGAAAAAACACAAAAATTCACGATGCCGACGGTCGTTATATCGAATTCGCCAAAGCAACCTTTCCTCGGAAATTTTCACTTAAGAATTTAACGATTGTTTTGGACTGCGCAAACGGCGCGAGCTACAAAGTTGCCCCTCTTGTATATAGAGAACTCGACGCTACCGTTCATGTTTATGGAAATGATCCTAATGGACTAAATATCAATGACGAATGTGGTTCACTACACCTGGAAACGATACAAAAAGCTGTCATCGATCATCGCGCAGATGTCGGGATCGCCCTCGACGGGGATGCTGACCGCGTAATCATGATCGATGAGAACGCGCAAATCGTTGATGGAGATATCATTTTAGCTATTTGTGCACGAGACATGATGAAAAGAGGGGTCTTGCGAAATAACCGTGTTGTAAGTACAGTAATGGCTAATCTTGGATTTATTAAAGCGATGGAGTCGCTCGATATTGAAGTAATCCGTTCTCAAGTGGGAGATCGGTATGTAATTCAAGATATGCTGAAACATGATGCTATTTTAGGCGGAGAACAAAGCGGACATCTCATTTTCTTAGACCATAATACCACAGGAGATGGAATGGTCTCAGCCTTGCAAGTTCTTCGTATCATGATTGAAACGGATTCGAAACTATCTGATTTAGCTTCTATATTTAAACGTTACCCTCAATCATGTATTAATGTGAGAGTAAAAACAAAACCTCCATTAGAAACACTAAAAGAAGTACAAGAAGCTATACGTGAAGTTGAAACTGCTTTAGGAGATTCAGGCAGAGTATTGGTCCGCTATTCGGGAACCGAAGATATTTGCCGAGTGATGGTAGAGGCTCCTAAACAAAAACAAGTTAATTTAATGGCTAATTCAATAGCTAATGTCATAGCAAATTTAATAGGTAAAAAATAATTAATTATGTGCGGAATTTTTGGATACGTAGGAAAAAAAAACGCAGTAGCAACAGCGATAGCTGGCTTGAAAAAGCTTGAGTATAGAGGGTACGACTCTGCTGGAATTGCAGGGGTTAGAGATGGAAAAATCTTTTTTTGCAAGGAAGCTGGGAAGGTCGCTATTCTCGAAAAAGCGGTAGAAGCTGTACACCTCGAGCTAGATTTAGCTATCGCACAAACACGTTGGGCAACACACGGTTTGCCAACAAAAATCAATGCACATCCTCATTTAGATAACGCAAAATCCCTTGCTATTGTTCATAACGGGATCATTGAAAATTACGAATCCTTACGCACGGAATTAACTGCAAAAGGTGCAGTTTTCGCTTCACAAACCGATACAGAAGTTATCGCTCACCTGATCTCCAATTTCTACGAGGGCGATATTCTAAAAGCAGTACAAGAGGCTGTTCCTCTTCTAAAAGGTTCCTTCGCAATTGCCATTGTCCACCAAGACTTTCCAGATCAAATAATCGCTGTCGCCCATGAAATGCCTTTAATCGTGGGCATAGGAAAAGATGAAGCGTTTATCTCCTCAGACTCTAATGCTTTTATCGCAAGCACCCGAGAGGTATTTTTCCTAGCAAACTCAGAGATAGCTGTCATTAAAGCGAACGAATTTAATGTATATAATACATCTAACGAAAAGATCTCCAGACCTACAGAGCATCTCACAGCAGATGCCGTCGAGGCTTCCAAGGGTCGTTTTGAACATTACACTCTAAAAGAAATCTACGAACAACCTCAAACGATCCGCAGTGCCATGCTATCACGCTGCCAAATGGAATACGGAACAGCTCTATTTGAAGAACTTCATTTTAACGTCAATGAACTTCTTGATGTCGGCAGAATCCTCATATTAGCCTGTGGAACGTCTTGGCATGCAGGTTATCTAGCCTCATATCTTTTTGAAGACAAAGCGCGCATCCCCGTTCAAGTTGAAATATCCTCAGAATTCCGATATAAAAACCCTGTAGTTCCTCCCGGAACACTGGTCATCGCAATTAGTCAATCAGGAGAAACAGCCGACACAATCGCTGCTGTCAGAGAACTCAAAGCTAAAGGGGTTAAAGTTCTGGCTATTTGCAATGTCTTTGGCTCAACCCTTGCACGCGAGGCAGACTCTTGTTTGTTTTTACGTGCCGGTCCTGAAATTGGTGTATGTTCTACAAAAGCCTTCACAAGCCAATTTGTTGTCTTAGCTCTTTTTTGCCTAATGATGGCAAGGATGAGACACATGGGAAAAAAAGAGGGACAGGAGTTCCTCGAAGCACTACAAAAGCTTCCAGAACAGGTTAAAACCGTACTGGAACATGCAGAAGAAATAAAGAGCGTAGCGAAAAAATATGCTCACTTCCAAAACTTTTTTTTCCTCGGCCGACGTTACATGTTCCCCGCAAGCTTGGAAGGAGCTCTAAAACTAAAAGAAATTTCTTATATCAATGCAAATGGATATCCGGCCGGAGAAATGAAACATGGTCCGATCGCCTTAATCAACGAAGAGTGTCCTACCGTTGCATTGTGCGCAAATAAAATAACTTATGAGAAATTACTTAGCAACCTGATGGAGGTCAAAGCACGAAGAGGCTCCATTATCGCCATTGCTGAAGAAGGGGAGGGCAATCTTGAAGGAATTGCCGATGATATTATCCGCGTACCGGCAACAATTGACGAACTTGCTGCTATCCCAACAACAGTTGTCACCCAACTGTTAGCTTATTATATCGCTCATGAACGTGGCGCTGATATCGACCAACCTCGAAATTTAGCTAAATCTGTAACCGTGGAATAGATGTCATGGGATCGCAAGGAACTCTTCTTCGCGGAATTTTACTCGTTGCTGGAACATCTATTGGCGGCGGCATGCTAGCCCTTCCTGTCCTCACAGGTCAGATCGGTTTTTTCCCTTCATTGTTAGTCTATTTTTGCTGTTGGCTTTTCATGACATTGACTGGATTGCTTTTTTTAGAACTTTCACTCTGGGTTGAACCAAATGCCAATATCATCACAATGGCGGAACGGACTCTTGGCGGAGCTGGCAAAGCGGCAGCCTGGGGACTTTACCTTTTCCTTTTTTACTGCTTGGTACTAGCCTACATCGTTGGTATCGGAGATCTTATGGTTGAAGTCATGCAAGGCTCTATTTCTTTAAAAGAATGGCAAGGGCAGTTACTCTTCCTGGGATTGTTAGGTCCCTTTGTCTACGCTGGTGCCCACCTCATCGGCAAATTAAATATTTTTTTGATGGCCGGTTTGGGCATTTCTTTCTTATTGTTTGTTCTCTTCGGAGCTTCTCATGTTCGCACTCACTTACTGTTAGCTACCGACTGGCCAAAACTATGGACGGCATTGCCTATTACATTCACAGCATTTGCCTATCAAGGAACTATTCCAACGTTGGTCAGCTACATGGGGCGCGATGCGAAAAAAATTCGTTTAGCTATCATCATCGGCGGATTTCTTCCGCTCATTGTTTATGCCTTATGGCAATGGCTGATTCTTGGTATTGTTCCGATTGAGGGGCCTGGAGGTCTTCAAGATGCCGTTAAAAACGGTTTTAACGCGATACAGCCTTTAAAAAGCGCTCTCAACACATCCACTGTTTATATCGTAGGACAATACTTCGCCTTTTTTGCCTTGATCACCTCTTTTTTTGGCGTATCATTGGGTCTAGTTGATTTTTTAGCCGATGGATTGAAAGTAAAGAAAACACCGATGGGAAAGCTCATCCTTTGTCTTTTAGTTTTTATTCCACCCACACTTTTTGCTTTTACCCATCCCCACATATTCCTTATTGCTCTTGACTATGCAGGGGGTTTTGGGTGCGCTCTTCTTCTTGGTCTGATGCCAATACTTATGGTTTGGTCTGGAAGATATAAAATGGGATTTAAAGGAAATTATACATTGATTGGAGGGCGCTGGATGTTGCTTGGACTCATTGCATTTGTTGTCATCGAACTAATTTGCCAATTCAAGTTAATTTAATGCTTTGTCAAATTTATAAACCCTTCGTATCTTTAATAGTTTGCTGCTTTCTTTACCCTTTTAGCTTCCTAGAACTTCATGCAACCCCAACCGAAATCAGTGAATTTATTTGGAATGCCGGAATCGCCTTTTCTTGCGATAAAGGCACACAAGCAGGTCCTAAAGACTTTTTTCATAATGAATGTGCTACTCAAGCCGACATCAAAAATTACCAACAAATTCGAAAAGGAGATATCGTCTGGATCGGCAGTAGATGCCTTAAACATTTCTACGAAAAAATTCTCCCCCAAATTAAAGAACCTTTTGTTCTAGTAACAAGCGGGAGTGATCGCTCCTTTCCCTCCGAAACCGGCTTAAAACAAAAAGAATTAAACAAATTCCTTTCAAGCGACAAAATTCTTCACATCTTTGCACAAAATTGCGATGACATGAAATCACACCCAAACATCAGTCCTTTACCTATTGGAGTAGATTTCCATTCGATAGCTTACAAATTCCCTCAAGGATGTTGGGGAGAAACCGGCTCCCCATTGCAACAAGAGGCTCGCTTAAAAACAATCCTTAAAAATCTGCAGCCTACATACATGAGAAAAAAAAAGGCTTTTGTCGATTTTCAACATTCAGACAATATCCGCTATGGCCCTAATAAACGTTACCTTTCTTTAGGAGAAGACAGAACAAGCATTTTCAAACGCTTATTGCCAACAGGTGTGATCGATCATGGAGAGCTGATGGCTCGATCAAATCTTTGGCAAACCAAGGGGCAATACGCCTTCTCCATTAGCCCTCAGGGCAATGGTCTCGATTGCCATCGAACATGGGAAGACCTCATTTTAGGGTGTATCGTCATCGTCAAGACATCTCCATTAGATTCTATGTATGAAGGGCTTCCTGTCGTTATTGTTCAAGATTGGTCTGAAATTACAGCTGAAAACATGGATCTTTGGCTCACTCAATATGCAGATGCATTTACCAACCCCTCTTACAGAGAAAAACTGACGAATCGATATTGGATGAAAAAAATTCGAAACGCAGCCCGAACCCCCAAACTTTGAATCACGTTTAGTATCAAGGCTTATAAGAGTAGATCATCTTCATTTTTGGATTAATAAATATTTTATCATAACCATGCACCGCCATAGAGGCATGAAGAGGAATATGCTCGCAACAAGTAACATCAAAAGAATGTCCTTGCTCAGGTGTATTTTCCTGAAAAAAAACAGATGCCTTAGAATACTTATTTTTGCTTAATTTCTTATATTTTTGAAGATCGGGATGGTTTTCAGGAAGTGACGATACGATATTTTCATAATACAGCTTCAAATCTTCTGTAACTGTTCCTGAATATGCAAATTGAGTAATTGTTGCCGTTTTAT
>JBAWZJ010000039.1:0-11789 GCA_037143085.1 Parachlamydiaceae bacterium
GTAGAGTACCGTACAGATATATATCAGGGGTTTTTTGATGAAATTGACTCATCATCTAAGGAAAAAACTTTACCATTACTTTACTGATTTTTTCCTGAGTTATTGCTTAAGCCGCTTGTACACCCATTAACTCGAGTTTATTAAAAATACATTTTCATAAATCTAACATCGATGTAAGCTTTGAAAAAAATCAAGCAATCATCTTTTGGAGATACGATTTATGGACAATGAAACCCATCTAGACAATCTCGAAATACCTTCAAAACTTCCGAGATCTTTGCCGGAAATAACAATGTTTCGCGGCGATCAGTTCATGATAAATCTAATCAAAATTCACGAATCTCCAAAATGTCAAAAAACAATAGAGGGTTTTCGATCTAGAACCCTATCTCTTAAAAAGGATGACGCCACTTATAGAGTTTTATCTCACTGGGATAATTTGGATTTGTTGGAGTGTGAGCGAGATGGCGAAAAAGGTTGGCGACGTTTCAATTTGATTGAACGCCTATGGGTACAAGTCATTATTCGGTTAAGAAAAATTGGTCTTTCTCTCGAACAAATTAAACTCAGTAAACCATTTTTTTTCGAACAAATTTCAAGCAAATGTTGGATTAGCTACGTTGAGTATTACTGCCTTTCAGCGTTAATTCTTGGAAGACCAGTAAAGTTGCTTGTTCTTGAAGATGGTCAAGCCGAATTTTTAGATTACGCAGAGTTGAATGGAATAGAAGAATGGACATCATTAAGGCACTTTATCTCGCTAAGCGTTAATCAAATGCTGTCAACCGTATTGAATAAACCATTAAAAATAAACCATCCTTTAGAAAGAGAAGTAAGCTTGCATCAATACCAAATTTGTGACCTCATTGATTCAGAAGATTTTGATTTTATGAAGATCGTTAAAAATGAAAATACAATGACAGGTTTTGAATATCAAAAAACATTTTCAGGAAAAATTCCAGAAAAAGAGCTTACAGATGGATATAGCAACTATGAAATCCGGAAAAAAGTTGTGGATGATCATGTTACATCTCAGACGAGAACTATAAGAAAAAGTACTAAAGAAAAAAAATAATGATTTATTTTCTAGAAACTGTGTGGTCGACCACTGCACTACTCAAACCCGACAAGCCGAATGATAACTTCAAAGGTGTTGTCATCCACTATGGATATAGTGATGATTTCTTTGAAAACTTGTCAGGAGATCCTCCAGAAAAATGGCAAAAAATATAGCGAAGCAGAAATTAAAATCATTCGAGAATATTTAACCAGACTAAGCCAAATTGAGTATGATTTTTACAAAGAAACCCAAAGGGATAAAACGAGCTCTGATTTACACGAGAGTTTCGACGGATGACCAAGCGACACACGGATATAGTTTAGGATATCAGGAAGAAGTTCTTAGGCTGCAGTGTCAAAAAGATGGCGTAGAGCTTGTTAAGCACTTTCAGGACGACGGTTATTCTGCTAAGGATTTTCTGCATCGTCCTGCTTTTTCTGAACTATATGAATACATCTGCGTTAACCCAAAAACAATTGACTATGTCTATGTAGTGCGTTGGGATCGTTTTTCCCGTAATGTTACTCAAGCTTATGTAGAGTTAGATCGTCTTGCAAAATTGGGTGTTCAAGTCAAGTGTTTGGAAGAGACTGTTTCCCAAAAAGATCCTATGTTTCCCATTGTTCGAGCTTTTAAGATCGCTGAAGGTGAATCTGATAACATACGAAGAGCTCTTAATACTACTATAGGAATTATTCGCGCGAGAAAAGAAGGTCGATATACAGGCCCCCCTCCAAAAGGTTATAAAAGAGAACGTGGTGCAAATGGTAAAACAATAATTGTTCCTGATGAAAGCGCGCTCCTAATCCGTGAAGCTTTTGAAGTTGTCTCTTTGGAGTTATATTCAATTGACAATGTTCGAAAATTACTATCCGAAAAAGGGCTTAAGATAGGAAGAAGTGCGTTTTATGATTTACTTCGAAATCCCACTTATATGGGATTAACAAAAGTTCCAGAGTTTGGTGAAGAAGAAGAGTATTATGTTCCAGGGTTGCATGAAGCGCTTGTAAGAGAAGATCTTTTCCATCAAGTACAAGTTGTTTTGAAAAAAATCGGAGAAAAAAGTTGTATTCCAACAGCTAAAATCAAACAAAGAGATGAATATCCTCTTCGAGGATTCCTTGTATGTCCTGAATGCAGTAAAAACCTTACCAGCAGCGCTTCAAGAAGCCGTAACGGTAGCTATTATGGATATTATCATTGCCAAAATACTTGTAAGACAAGATTCAGTGCTAGTTTTCTGAACGATAAATTGGATGATTATCTGAAATCTTTAACGATTCCAGCCGAGGTTTCTGAACTATATATGGCCATTCTTGAAGATACCTTTAAATCAAATGAAGGTGATCGCAAGAAGCAGATTCAAGGGCTAAGGGAACGTATCCGAGATCAAGAAGACAAGATAGCACGATGCGACGAGATGCTTTTGAATCGAGAAATTGATAGAGATTCGCATCAACGCATGATCCCTAAATTGAAGGAAGAAATTGCCATCTTAAGGAAAAAGATCGAAGTGCAAGGGAGTAGCGAAACAGGATTCATGAAGTATTGCCGTTTTGGTATTCCGCTTTTGAGCAATTTGAGCGGGTTTTATATGAATGCTTCGATTGCAATAAAGCAAAAGTTGCTTGGTTCGATATTCCCGGCAAAATTGCATTTTCGGGAAAATAGTTATCGAACCACCCCATTGAATCCGGCGCTTGCGCTTATCTTACAGAAAAACAAGGTGTTAGAAAATGAAAAAACCGGACAAATCCTCTTTGAAGAGAGTTTGTCCGGTGAATTGCCGATGACCGGACTCGAACCAGCACCTTGTTGCCAAGAGTAGATTTTGAGTCTACCGCGTCTACCAATTTCGCCACATCGGCATGAAGAAATCACAAGTATAGCTAAAGTCTTGAGTAAAATACAACACAATTCTTTTATGCTTTTTCAAGCACTATTGTTGCAGGCTCTCCGTTTAGGTCCCATGTCGTTCCTTTCAGTTCTGAAGTAGGGTCTTCAGGCGAAACGAAATCTACAGATAAAGCTAACACCTCACCACAGATCATCTCTTTAAATGCATCAAAACATTTTTTAAGATGATCCGTCGATTGAATTTTCATTCGGACTCTATCTGTCACGGCAAAGTTTGCCTCACGCCGCATTGTATTGACCTTATTGATTAATTCCCTCGCAATACCTTCTATGAGCAATTCTTCTGTTAATGTTGTATTTAATGCTATGGTGATAATGCCTTCGTTTGCAGCTACAAGTCCTTCGTGAACTTGGCGCTCTACTGCAACGTCTTCCGGGCTTAAGAGGATAGTCTCTCCGTCAACTTTAAGAGATACGGAATGACCGTTCAATAATTCAGTGAGTTGGTGATTGTCGAATCGGTCGATAGCCTCTTGGACATTCTTCATTAGCTTCCCTACCTTCTTTCCCAACACTCGGAAGTTTGGTTTCGCTTTTAAGGAAACAAATTGTCCTTCATCGGATTTGAATTCGATGTCCTTAACATTAAGTTCCTCAGCAATCAGATGTTTTTGATTTTTTAGGAATGTTAAGGTCTCTTCATTCCCTGACATAATATAAGCTGTTCCCAGAGGTTGTCTCACCTTGAATTTATGTTCTTTGCGTAAGGAGTGGCCTAAGCTGACTGTCGTCTGAACGGCCGCCATAGCAGCTTCCAACGGTTTATTGCGCCTTGCTTGGTCGTATGTTGGGAAAGTGCACAGATGGACGGAGTCCGGCATCTCATCATGTCTTAGATTGCGATAAATCGCTTCGCTCAAAAATGGGATATAAGGGGCTGCAACTTTCGTTAGTTCGACAAGCACATGGTACAGTGTCGAAAAAGCTTCATCTCTATCTCTAGAAGGTTTGTCATCCCAAAATCTACGACGCGAGCGACGGATATACCAGTTTGTCAATTGGTCGACAAAATTGACAAAAGGTTCTACAGACTTACTGAGGTCGTAGTGATCCATTCCAGTTTCGACATCTTTGATTAATTTGTTTAATAAGGAAACAATCCATTGATCGATAGGGGCGTGTAATTCAGGTAACGGTTTTGGTTTCCAATGATAGATCCTAGCGTATGTAGAAAGGAAACTATAAGCGTTCCACATCGGAATCAAAACCTGTCTCAAAACAAGCTCTAAGCCTCCTTCTGTGAAACAAAGGTCGTCAGCTTTTACTGCAGGGCTATTCATCATATAGAGACGGACTGCATCAGCGCCGTACTTTTCTACCACAACGCTTGGATCGGGATAGTTCTTTAGACGTTTCGACATCTTTGTTCCATCCGCCGCCAAAACAATACCGTTGACGATGACATTTTTGAAAGCTGGTTGGTCAAAAAGAGCTGTTGACAGGATAGTCAAAGTGTAAAACCAGCCACGTGTTTGGTCTAATCCTTCTCCAATGAAATCCGCTGGGAACCCGCTGTTAAAGAGTTCTTTATTTTCGAAAGGATAGTGGTTTTGTGCATATGGCATCGATCCAGATTCAAACCAACAGTCGAAAACCTCAGGAATGCGATGGAATGTCTTTCCGTTATGCTCAAATGAAAGGTCGTCGATATAGTGTCGATGAAGGTCTGTGACTTTCGCACCTGTTAATTTTTCAAGCTCTTCAATACTTCCAAGGACAATAATTTCACCATCAGCAGCTCGCCAAATGGGGATCGGTGTCCCCCAGTATCTATTGCGGCTAATAGCCCAGTCGCGCGCTCCCTCAAGCCATTTGCCAAAGCGGCCATGCTTAAGATTTCGAGGCATCCAATGGATTTTTTCATTCGCAGCTACCAACCGATCTTTGATTTGCTCGACACCGACGAACCATGTTCGAACTGCTTTGTAGATTAAGGGGGTGTCAGACCTCCAACAAAAAGGGTAGCGGTGTCGGATTGTGCCGATGTGGATGATTGCATGTTGTGCTTTTAGCCGCTTGACGATGTCCTTATCGGCATCTTTAACAAACATTCCGGTATATTCCGGGATTTCAGCTGTAAATTGTCCATTGCTGTCTACTGGGCATACCAGCTCGATCCCAGCGCGTTGACAAGCGTAAAAGTCCGCTTCACCGAAAGCAGGAGCTGAGTGGACGAGTCCTGTTCCGTTATCTGTCGTCACGCCCTCGTCCATGATGACGCGAAAGGCTCCTAGATCAGTTCTCGAAGAAAAATAAGGAAATAAAGGGTGGTATTTTTTGTTTTCTAGGTCGGACCCTTGAAGATGAGCGATAATTTCGTACTCTGTTCCTTCTTTGTCATAGGAGTGTAAGCGTGCTTTTGCGAGATAATACATTTTTCCGCTACTTTTGTGGCGTACTTTAACATATTCAATGTCGCTCTTTGCCATCACGGCAAGATTTGAAACAAGGGTCCAGGGGGTCGTTGTCCAAACCATCAGATAGGTATTAGGCTCATCAACAAGAGGCATAGCTACTGTCAAGGAGGGGTCGTCAACATCTTTGTAATTTTCCCCAGCTTCAAAATTGGATAGGGGAGTGCCGAGTTTCGCGGAAAAGGGCATCACCTTAAACCCTTCATAAACGAGGCCTTTCGAATAGAGTTCTTTGAAAACCCACCATACCGATTCCATGAACGTTATGTCCATTGTATGGTAGGTACGCGAAAAGTCGACCCAGCGTCCCATGCGTGTCACTAGTGTTTTCCACTCTTTTGTGTAACGCAATACAATTTTACGGCACTCTTCATTAAAACGGGCTATACCAAAAGCTTCAATCGATGCTGCACCGGAAAGCCCTTGCGATTTCTCGATCTCGTTTTCGACTGGTAAACCGTGACAGTCCCACCCGAAGCGGCGGGGCACCCAATATCCCTTCATTGTTTTATAGCGGAGGACAACGTCTTTAATTGTTCCAGCAAGAAAATGACCATAGTGGGGAAGTCCTGTAGCGAATGGCGGGCCGTCATAGAAAGAAAAAAGAGGGCTTCCTTTTTTTTCTTCGACAGATCTTTCAAAAACGCGCTCTTCTTTCCAATAATGGAGGATGCGGCGCTCTCGCGCATCAAATGTTTCTTGTACATCTTGCTCAAACATAGAATAACCTTAGTTAAAGGGTGCGCGACGATTTTAACTGCTCAGAGAGTAATTGTCTACCTGTGAAATAAGGTTTCGTGCTATAATGCAACCATGAACCCAAGGGGGTGTCACGGTTTCGACTGGGAAATAAAGTATTGATTGCATGCGGAGGACGTTGGCTGGCCTCCTAAAAAGCCGACAAAAAAACAAATGCAAACGACAAAATCGTTTCACTAGACTTCGCTCAAGATGAGCGTTGCCTAGCTGCTGCTTAGTCCTAACAGACTAAACTGCACGATAGCCTGAGATTAGACCAAGGATCTCAGAATCTATCGTTAATTGTCTTGGTGTGAGTCTAGCGTTCGACAGTTTCTAGGACGCTTTGCTCGAGATTAAATGAAACAGCTAGATTCTAGTGGGGTATCCTGCACAGGAGTTTAGCCAATATTCAGGATAATAAGCATGTAGATGTCTCTATGGAGTTTGCTCAGGACGAGAGTTCAATTCTCTCCACCTCCAATTAAAATTAAGGCTTCAGTTTTACGACTGAAGCCTTTTGTTTTTAACGACATGAACCAACATTTCCGATCAAAAAATCCAGCTGCGTAAAGCTCCATTACGCAGTATTTACGCACTAGACTGAATGAAACTGCAGTAAAAACTATTTGGTTTTTCGCTCTTTCCTGCTACACTCTTCGACTTACATCAAGAGAGCAAAATGTCATCTAACACAGTAGAGAAAGTTCAGGCCACAGACCTGAAAGAATACAAAGCGTTCTTCAAAGAGATTAAAGAAAAAATCTTAACCTCTCAGGTAAAAGCCGCTTTAGCTGTTAACCACGAACTCATTAATCTTTACTGGGAAATAGGTTCTAAAATTCATCTCAAACAAAAAGATGAAGGCTGGGGCGCTAAGACTATCGAAAATCTAGCCAACGACCTAAAATCCACCTTCCCTGAGATGAAGGGATTTTCTCATAGAAATCTCAAATATATGGTTCACTTTGCTAAAGAATACCCCGATCTCGCAATTGGGCAACAGGTTGTTGCCCAAATTCCATGGGGTCATAACATTCTTCTCCTTCAAAAACTTGAAACCCTCCAGGACAGACTCTGGTACGCTCATAAAACAATTGAGCATGGATGGAGCCGAAATGTCCTACTACACTGGTTGGGCAGCGATCTTCATAAGAGGGAAGGCAGGGCTGTCACCAACTTCCAAAACACCCTCCCCTCTTCACAGTCAGATTTAGCTCAGCAAACTCTCAAAGACCCCTATTGCTTTGACTTTCTCACTCTGAGAGATAAACACGACGAGCAAGAACTAGAATCCGGCTTATTGGATCACGTCCAAAAATTTTTACTCGAGCTTGGAGCAGGTTTTTCTTTAGTAGGCCGTCAAGTTCACCTGGAAGTGGGAGACCAAGATTTTTATATCGATCTGCTCTTTTATCATTACAAGCTTAGATGCTTTATCGTGGTTGAGCTAAAGGCAACGGATTTCAAACCAGAATTTGTAGGAAAGATGAACTTCTATCTTTCTGCTGTAGACGACAAAATGAGGCATCCTGACGACAAGTCCACCATAGGGCTTTTGCTTTGCAAAGGAAAAAACAAAGTCGTTGCTGAGTATGCCCTGCGAGACATTAATAAACCCATCGGCATATCTCAGTATGAAGCAAAGATC
This sequence comes from Parachlamydiaceae bacterium, assembly GCA_037143085.1. Taxonomy (GTDB): domain Bacteria; phylum Chlamydiota; class Chlamydiia; order Chlamydiales; family Parachlamydiaceae; genus JBAWVE01. Next base: position 7,781 of record JBAWZJ010000039.1, read on the forward strand.
ATAGAATCTCTCCCCGATGAACTAAAAGGGTCTTTACCAAGCATTGAGCAAATCGAACAAGAGCTTGAGGACAGCGAATGATTCAAGAGAACAAGCAGTCATGAAAAATACTCACCCTAAAAAGTTTGCACTGATTGGTCTCCCTGGAAGCGGAAAGTCTACATTTGCCTCTAAGCTCGGTAAAATCTTAGACATTCCAGTCCACCATCTGGACAGGCACATGTTCGAGCCTGGCGGGAAGAAAAGGGATAAGCAAGAATTCATAGAAACTCAAAAGGCTATGCTTGAGGAAAAAGTCTGGATCGTTGAGGGATGTTCATTTTCGACTTTTGAAATGAGATTCGCTAAGGCTGATGTTCTGATATATTTCCACTTTTCCCGACTTGTCTGTTTTTGGAGATTTTTCAAAAGGTTGTTTAACTACAAAAGAGATTTTGGAGGCTTACGAGCCTTCAACTGGGAACTCTTGAAATACACCTGGAACTTTGACAAAGAAAAAAGAGCCCGAATTGAAGAACTCAGAGAAAAATATCCCCAGACTGAATTTCTTATCTTCAGAACCCAAAAGGATGCCGATCTTTTCTTAAGGCAGAGTGCTAACTTTGTAGAAGAACCAGTATATGTTAGAACTGATTAACGAATCGAATTCTCATATTTTCGATGAATTAGCTCAGGATTACGAAGATGAATTTTCCCCTACCTCGGGAAAAAAGAAAAATCAAGACGGAAAATACTCTATAGACGTCGATTGGCGTATTCCAAACGTCGGTTACTATTGGAAAGAAGGCTCGAAGATAGCTGGCTTTTCTATTATAGAGTCTATTGATGGGTATTCTGAGATCGTAGACTTTTATGTTGCTCCTGCTTACAGAAAGAACATGGTTGGTACCAATATGGCTTTTGCTGTGTTTAATAAACATCCTGGGCCATGGCGAGTAAGGCAAATTCCAGGTTCTGAAGCAGCAACAAAATTTTGGAGAAGAGTAATTGGCGAGTATACAAACGAAAACTATACCGAATCGCAAATAGAAAATCCTCCATGGGGTTTGTCAGTTTGCCAGATATTTAATAATCAAATATCTCAGCTCCGCAGAAGGTCATACCCGAAACAGGGAGAGAAAGAGACAAAACTATGAAAAAAGAAATCTCTATAAGAGACTACCGCCCAGAAGATGTGGAAGCCCTTGCCAATATCTACTATAATACGATTCACCGAATCAATATTCAACACTATACAGAAGAGCAAGTAAACGTGATCTCCTTTCTAAAGAAGAGGCTATCAAAAGAGTTTTCTTCAAACCCACATGGCAAATCTTTTTGACTCATCTGAGTAAAACCACATTTTGAGTAAAATTTGTGTGCCGCATGAAATTTGTCAACAGTGCCTAAGATCAAAAGTTCAAGCTTATGTTTTGATGCTGCCTTTAAAAGCGTATTCATCAGTTTTTGAGCGACTCCCTTACTTCTGTATTCTTTGATTACAAAAAGTTTTTTGATTTCCCCATACTGATTGTTAATTTTTTTCAATCCTATGCTTCCAAGAATTTTTCCTTCATCATTGACAGCATACCAAAAATTATACGAATTGTTATAATAAAACTCCTCTTCGGCTTTCAATACACCGGAATTAGTTTCTTTTGTAATTGGAATCAAAAACTCTTTTTCTTGGATATCAGAAATAATATTCACAATTTGCTTTCTGATAGTCCTAGAAGTGGAAAGAGTGACTATTTTTATTTCTTCGCGAATTGCTCTGCTTTTTTCTAATGCTTCACCATACTTAGCGATAGCGCCGATGATTTGATGAATTTCTTCATCTGTTAAAAAATCAAAAGCCCCCCTAATTTTTGAATCAGAAAATACGTTGATTTTTCGTATTTCCATTTGTCCTTTATCTGTCAAAAATAAAGATTTTTCTCGCTTATCATTGCCTTCTTTAAAACTCAAGAATCCATTTTTAGCCAAAGATTTTACTAATCGAGAGATCGTAGAAATAGACATGATCAATAAACGTCCCAATTCAGAAATTGTGATTCCAGGGGATTTAGCCACTTCTATCAAAGCATGCCAATGCCCAGGAGTTTTCTGAGAGTTTTCTGGGTCTAGTTCCAACATTCCTAGCTCTCGAATTAATTTTCTTGCTGTATACCTCAATGCCTCAATTTGCTTTTCTTTCATCCATAAACTCCTTGCTTTCTACAACAACTTTAACAAATATATTTGCATATTTCAAGCTTATTTGTTAAAATTAGTGGAAAACTAAAACTAAGGACGCTCAAACTATGGAATCTTCCACTAGTTTTCTGGCTGTGGCTTTAATTTCTCTCATTGCAGCGATCAGCCCTGGTCCGGATTTTTTTATTGTTTTTAGAAACAGCTTAGTCCATTCCCGAAAGGCTGGATTTTTGACTGCTTTTGGAGTGTCGATGGCCATTATTGTTCATCTTTCCTATTCGTTGATCGGCATTGGCGTCTTGATTGCGGAAAGCCCATTCTTATACGCTATTTTGAAATACTCGGGAGTTGCTTACCTCTTCTATATCGGCTTGAAAGGAATCATATCTTCATTTAAGCAATCATCTTCCGTTGTCGTTGACTATACACAAGAAAGAAATCAGATTTCTGCTTTAGCTGCATTCATGCAAGGTTTTTGGACAAATCTATTAAACCCCAAAGCCGCCATTTTTTTCATCAGCCTCTTTTCACAATTCATCGACACAAAGACTCCATATATTGTTGGGATAGAATATGGCGCGATCACTTGGTCAGTAGCTTTAGGATGGTTTTTACTTCTCTCTTATTTGCTGACACATAAACAAATCGTAGGGAAGATCGATCAATTTCGAATTTATGTCGATAGAGTAATGGGAGGAATTCTCATGTTACTCGGATTCAAGATGCTTTTCGTTTGATAACCCCATTTGTCCATTTCCAGGACAATCTAATACCATTAGGAGATTAATTATGAGCGATGATAATTCAAAACAGGTACGAGCTCTATATATGGAAGATTCGCGGGACAAATTTATGACCGTGATCACAAAAGTAGGCGCCGGCGAGATCAATAAAAAGAACTACAAATGGATACAGCTTGATGAAACGATCTTTCATCCTAAAGGCGGTGGACAACCTTCTGATGAAGGTATGATTGGAGGCGTCAAGGTAGCCTATGTACATAAAGAATTTTTCGATAAAAACCACCTAGATAAATTTGAAATTTATCATTGCTTTGAAACCGACCAACCTTTCAACTTCAAAGTTGGTGATGAAGTAGAACTGCTGGTAGATGCATCCATAAGATTGCTACACTCGCGTTTACATACCGCTGGCCATGTATTGGCCGAGGCTGTAAACAAGAGTTTTCCTGAGCTCGAAGGTTATCAAGGCAACCACTATCCAAACAACAGTTATGTGAAATTCAAAATACGTGCCCCGATGCCAGTTGAAAGCAAAGAAGATATCAAACAAAAAACCGAGGTAGAATTCAATTCCTGGATTGATCAAAACCTAGAGGTTGCTGAATTGTTGGACCCATCAGGTATTCGTATTGTTAAAGTCTTTGAGAATTGGTCTCCTTGTGGCGGAACCCATGTCAAGAGTTTGAAAGAGATTGGCCGAATGGAGATTTCCGACCTGTCCATAAACAAAAAAGAAGGCACTGTCACCATAAAGTATTGCTTATAGGAAAAGAGATAAAAAGGAAGAAGACAAAACTGCAATTCTTTGAATTAAAATTTTTCTGATTCTTTAACTCTACAAAAATTGCTTGTTATCCTTCAAAAATCTGCATAATAAAACAGAATCACGAGGTCGTTTTTCACAAAAAGATGTTACTTTTGTGAAATCAGAAGGAGGCATCAATATGCGTCAAAGCATAGAAAACTTGGTGAAAAATAGAATTATCGATCATGGTGGAGTGGAATCCATGTTTTTCAGGGAAATCCCCGCATGGGAATCAATTCTAAAAACGATCGAGCAGTTTGAAGATGAGTTTAATGGACTTTAGGAC
>JBAWZJ010000040.1:0-11591 GCA_037143085.1 Parachlamydiaceae bacterium
CTTTAAAACCAAAAATTCAATCTCTATTAAGATCAGACGATCTAAAATCTATTGATTTTTTCTCTTTGACTTGGGTTCACGGAAGCAATTCGGCAATTCTCCCAAACCTTCCTCCGACGGATATGCAATTGATTCCGACGGGGCGTCTTTTAAAGATTGGAGTTACCCCTTTAAGCGGAGAGCTCGAAGCCGGAATAGGGGTAAATGGCATAAATAAATACAAAATTTCAGGCACTTCCTTAAACGATGCTCAACAAGCTATTAGATATGCCGACAATTCCAGTTTTCACACAACAGTTGAAGGAGAACGGGGAAAAATCGAAGAGTTTATAACTCAAAAAATGGAGATTATTAAAAAAGGAGAATCTTTTTTTAAGATCAACTCCACGAATGATATTACTTGTGCTACTTCCTATTCTATGATCTCATTTTCTATCAAGCGGCTTCGTCTTTTCGATGAAACAAGTTTTGAAAAACTACAAGCAGATCTCATACCAATTATTACAAAAATGGAAAGAGATTACACAATTTATACAAAGTCGAATGATTACAAATCTCTAATGCCAAGATCTGAAGATCCAACAGGAAAATTAGGATATAAGTATAAAGACAAATGTTGGTTTGAGTATTTAAAAGATATAGAGAAAGCAATAGAAATGCTTAAAACAGCAATAGAAGCCCCTTCGTTTCGTCCTGAAGGTATTAAAGAGGCGATAAAAGATAAATTTCCTATCATTTTTGGGTCCCGTACCCTTCACCCAATCCCTCTAACTACTTTACGGTGCGGGCATATACACTGTGAAAGTGAACGCCCTTCCACCAAAGCCATCAAAATAGGAAAAGATGCCCAATATATTTTTGTTAATGCTGAAAATATAGCAACAATTGAAAAATACATTGAAGAACAAGGTCTTACAGAATCTGTTCAAATTGTTGATAACACCTACCTTAACGAAGCCATGACTCTAAACACTCTAGCGGCCCCTTATTTTTATGATATTGCGTCAAACTTTTCAACGAAGGGTTTTTAAAATTTTCTTCGTTGCTGGGCGGTACCGATCTTAAGCAACACTCGATATTTCGCTATCGTGCGGCGTGCACACTTAATCCCCATCTTCCTCATCAGCGCGGCTAACGATTCATCCGATAGGGGATGCCGCTTATCTTCCTTGTCAACAAGATCCTTTAATATATCACGGACAGTGCCCGATGACATTTGCTCTCCCTCATCCGTCGCTATCCCGCTAGTAAAAAATGCACGAAAAGGAAGAAGTCCCTTCGGAGTGTCAATGTATTTATTTGACACGGCCCTGGCAATCGTGGACTCATGCAATGCTAACTCATCGGCAACAGTTTTCATCGTCAAGGGCACCAACTTACCTCTAGACTCGAGAAAAAATGAGCGGTGCCGTTTAATCAAATCCTCTGCTATTTTCTCTATGGTGTTGTTCCTTTGCATAATGTTATGAATCAACCATTTAGCTGACAGAATTTTTTGAGTGATAAAATCCTTTGTTTCCTTAGCAAGAGTTTTGTCTTCAAGCATACGAAGATAACGTCGATTCAACCGAAGAGGGGGCAATGACTCATCATTCACCGCAACAACAAGATTATCCCCTTCTTGACGAACAACAACATCAGGTACAATATAAGGCACAATTTCCCTGCTCAACTGTGCTCCAGGATGCAAATCGAGCTTCGCAATATCTTGATCTATGGCCTCTCCAATCTGCTCTGCCGTACAATGTAATTTGTTGCGAATAGCCGTTATTTTGTTCTTCAAAAGGTCGTCAAAACACTTTTCAACGATATCGTAAGCTAACGTTTTCTCCTTGTTCTGAAAATGCAGTTGTATCAATAACGACTCCCGGAGATCCCTAGCCCCAATGCCTACTGGATGAAATGTCTGGATCTCCTTCAAAATTACCTCAACATCAACAACAGACGCATGGGTGGTAAGGGCTATCTCAGAGAGAGGGGTTGTCAAAAAACCTCTTTCATCAATATTGCCGATCAACGCCTCAGCTATCCCAAAATCTTTCTGATTTGGAAACGAAAACTTTGCTTGTTCCACCAAATGTTCAAAAAGGGTCTCTTTCGTTGTTATCGACGACTCCACAAAAGCCCTAAGTTCATCGTTTTTGAATGAACCAGCAGAATTGTCTCCGCTTTCGAAAAAATGGTCTCTAAATTCTTCATCTAAACGATGCAATATCTCAAAGTCGTTCTCCTTAAAGGATAATTGTTCCTCAGGGACTGAGTCTTCATTTTCTGTCAACTCATCCACTTCCTCTTCTATCTGCTCTTGCTCATCGGTTTTCTGATCGAGCTCCTCTCCTTCTTCCGCATATTCCAATACAGGATTCTGCTCCATCTCGGCGTCGACAAGGGGAGATAACTCCATAATGGGGGTTTTTAAAAAATGGATAGCTTGCTGCATTTGCCGCGACATAATCAAACGTTGAAGCTGTTTAATATTGAGAGCAGATTTCTGCTGCATCTCCATTATCATTGACCCAGGCATTGAACCCCCTTATCTTCTCTCTCGGTATAGTGGATTGACATCAGAAATAACAAGGAAAAAACACCTATCGACGGGAGTTTTGCATTCCCTCATTGATAATAAAAGAGAAATAAGGCATATCTATCCTTTTTCGCAGGGAGTCATCTATGAACAATATCTTAGCTTTTTTATTTTTCACCTTAACGTTGTGCGTAACAGCCCCTGTGTTTTCTCAGGAACTTGCCGCCAATGATGACCGCTCAACACTTTACGATGATAATAGCAAAACTATTAGACAAGAAAAATGGCAAAGCATAACGAATGCCCCTCAAACACAAGACCATGCTACTCAGGGGACTGTCGTTCAAGGATGCACAGCTCCAGGATGTACTGCACCAGGTGGCTGCACAGCTCCCGGCTGCACAGCTCCAGGATGTACTGCAACAGGATGTGGTTCTTGCTCCGGTTGCCAAAGCGGCGGCTGCTGCCAAAAAGGGCAACAACGTTTTCCTCCTGACACTTTTGATCCATATTCAAGATAATAAATAGAGAAAATTTATGAGAACTTCTACAGTTTTGGGGATTTCCATTAGCTTATCCGCAGGTGTTATTCTCGGCTGGCTAGTAGGGAATGTTCAACCGGAAACTCCAAAAGCACTCTCACAGCTTGTTGCTGCTGCTCCTCCGACGATAACAAACATCCCTAAGCAAGAATTTATCCATAATCCGGATTTAATCCGCGCCGAAAAGTTGATCAACTCTTCCCGTCCTGCAGAGGCTCTGATTGTCCTGAGCGACCTCTCTCCAAACATCGACCTGTCAAGCAAAGAAGGAAAAGAGTGGACCCGTCTACTAGTGCAAGCTTATGCAGATACGAACAATGCTTCACAACTGATTATGATTTATCAACGGATACCTACAGCCCTCTCATCAAATGAATCGGCAACGTTATTAGTGGCTGAATCTTTCATCAACCAACAAAAACTGGATGATTACCGCTCCATACGGCGTCAATGGCTCGGCAACGAAACAGATATCCCTCGATGGACGTTCCTCGACGCAAAAGAAAAAATCAATAGCGGAAAACCTGCTGAAGCTGTCGCTCTCCTCCAAAGTCACCACTTCGAAGGAAAAAATGAAACCGATAGGCTCGTCCGCTTGGCTGCTTTGTATGTCGTCAATGATCCTAAACGAGCATGGGGTTATCTCTCTGAAGCTGCGCAGAAAGATTCGTCAAATCCTGATGTATTCACCTTTAAAGCAAGCCTTGGCGAGCGCCTAAAGCAAGATAACGCTGCTGCTGCCGACTACATCACTGCAGTACAGAATGACCCAGACAATCCTCACCGACGGGAGCTGCTAGCAGACTTCTACATACGAACAGGTCAGTATCCTCAAGCGTTGAAGATTCTACAAGAGACGATGGCAGAGCCTTCTCTTGATACCATCTGGGTAAAAACCCTTTTTTGGAGCCGAGTCGCAAAGCCCTCTTCAAATAAATGGAAAAATGCCGATATCCCAGAAGGTGGACTCCACGACTTCGCAGCCTATCTCAATGGCCTTCCTGAAGGGATTTTTTGGAACGAACAAGCTTTCTCTCTTTTACCAAACCCCCAAAGCTATGCTGAGACGGTTCAAGAGACTTTCTGGCTAAAACTCCTAGCTGCCCTGAAAAAAGGCGATGAAGCAACAGCAAAAGAGCTTATCCTCAATAACCCCTTCAGAGATCGCTCATGGTCGCCTGATTTAGAAAATGGAATTGAAGCTTTGATCACTTATCGGCTGTCAAGACGATCAACGGAGATGACTCCTTCTCTATCTCTTATTCCTCCTGCAAATGTGATACAAAATCCTGAACAATTTCTTTCCTTTTTATCAAGCTTATCCAACCTCCCTTCAAATCAACTGTCAAACGCTATTCCTGAAAATCTGGATAGTTACCTGATTAGCAAAGAGGCTTTTGTCGCTCCTTTCTTGGCTGCGGGCTGGACGGAAGCTGCAATTCAACTACATTCTGATAAGGTTTTTCCTGAAACGTATCCCGATTGGCTCACAATGGCATTTACCGAGGCGTTAAAAAACAACAGAAGTGCACGGGTGGCTCTCGAGTTTGCTACGGCTCAACCTCAATCTCCTCCATTATCCCTTTTAATAGCCGAAATAGCGTTGTCAATAGGACAAAAGCAGACGGCCTTCAGCGCATTAAAAGAAATTTACACAACAGACAGCGACCACGGTGCTCAGGCAGCATTGATGCTTGGTCAATTTTTAATGGACCACGATAATGCCCAAGATGCGAAAAAAGCGATCTTAGCTCAACCCTCCCTTGTCGAAAACCCAACAGCACGGGAGCTTTTAGCTCGAATTGCTATCCAAGAGGGCGATTTAAAAAAAGCAGAGTCTTTATACCAAGGTATCGAAGACTCTTCATCAGAAGCAAAATCATTTCTTGCACGTCAAGCTTTTGCCAATAAAAATTGGTCACGCGCTCGTAAATTAACTGAATCTTTGGTGGAACAATATCCCGATAATGAGATTCTCCTCAACAACCTAAAGAAAATCATCGCAGAAGAGAAGAAGCAGACTAAATAACGGCAGTTCGCTCCAAAACGCCAGAGTGACGCCGGGTCGAACGGCTTAACATCTTATTGATGGTTGCCTCAGCTCCCCATATCCCCAATTTCTTCTTAGCCCTTGTGACCCCTGTATAAAGCGCTGCACGGCCAAACGACTCCGATCCTTCGGGAAGGACTAAGAGAACATGGTTAAATTCACTTCCTTGGCTTTTATGAACGGAAAGGCAATAGGCGTGTTCAAAACTAGGTAACATCAAAGCGGGAATTTTCCTCACTTTCTCATCCCCTTCGCGTGAATTGAAAATAGCGTAACCTCCCTCCCTTCCCAACACCAAAACACCGATCTCTCCGTTAAACAACTCCAACCGATAGTCATTATGTGTCACAATAATCGGAATAACTTCGCACGTTTCTGGCAAAACCTTGCTCCGAAGAGCGCGGTGGATGGCCGCATTCAAAGTCTCGACACCAAGCACTCCCTTCCGCATCGGAGAGAGTAATTGAAAAGAGGAAAACGCTTTGAGCAGTTGAAATAGATCATCGGGAACTTCTTTAATTAATGGATAGAACGGAACGATATGTTTTAGAAGAGACCGTTGAACTTCGTTCTCTTCAACACCTTCCGGGGTGATCCTAAAAATAGCTGTTGAAGAGGGTAAATTTAAAACTCCTGACTTGATGCTTGCAGCAAGCTCTATAATTTCTAACGATTCCGCACGTAAGCATGTTTTTAGCTCAACCAAACACTTCTCTCCTGCCAAATATTCCGTCAGGTCGGCAAACAACGATCCTGCTTCAACAGAAGGTAACTGGTCTTTATCTCCCATCATAATCAAACGAGCACCCGGTTTTATCGATGTGAACAGCCGTTCCATTAAATAGACGTCTATCATGGAACATTCGTCGACAATGATAATATCGGAAGGAAGTACGTATCCCATCCCCGATCGGCGTTTGTTGATCTGCAATAGTTGATGCAAGGTTTGAGCTTTTGGTATCGGCAAATTCCCCTGATTTCTAATGCTCCTGTCTAAATTTGCCGCTGCTTTACCTGTCGGTGCAGCGAGAGAAATTTTGCACTCACCCTTCTGTTCGGCCGATAAACCCTCCCATATCGTGCGGAGCAACACCCCTGCTGTATACGTTTTTCCTGTCCCGGGCCCGCCGGTAATCAACGTAAATGTCTCCTGACATGCTTGTAAAACGGCAGCTTTCTGTTCAGGAAGCAAATTTATGTTAGAAATATCGGCATCGACAGCAAATCTTGGAGCTTTTCCCGATGTTAAGGAAGCAAGATGTTGCAAAAATTGTGTTTCGAGATGCCAGTATTTCTCAAGGTAATATCTGTCACCATTTTTCTTCACGGGAATAGATGAAAAATCACCATCTATTGCACCAGCAATGATCAACATTTCAAGTGCCGCAATATCGTCCTGGGAGATACTTTGATGACGCTCCTCAGAATCAAAAATATCCTCTATCCGTGGAATCACCTTCGAACTTGTAATTGAGACGCAAAGGTGTCCTTGCCGGGCAGCTTTAGACAAACAACATAAGAGAGTCGCAACCCCTTCCTGAAGACCTTTGGCAAAATGTTGTGCCAGCGCAAAATCGATATAATCCAATGAGCCTTCACCAAGAAGCTTTTCCAAAAGAGGCCAAATTTTCCCCTCATTTTTAGATAAAGCAGCTGTCATTTCCGCTTGGAATTGCACTTTTGGATATTTCTCTCGAAATAGGCTCTGAGCTTTACCGATCCTCAACATTTAAGCACTCCCGTACCAGGGCCTATCCCTCGTAAAAATAGATAATACGTGCCCCCAAAAATTTCTTCGAAAGGACGGCTATCAAAAAGTTTCAAGTAACGAGATATAGCCTGAGCATAAATCTCCGCTTGTAAATGGTAGTGATGACTCCGCATAGCCTCTTTAAGATTATCTGACTGATAGTGACCTAGAGAGTGCCCCAACCAGTTGCTTTTCCAGTCGACCAGGTAATATTTACCATCGTGTTCAAAAAACAGGTCGATCACCCCCTTTAAAAAATCGGGTTTCATCGATGTTGAAGAGGAAAATTCTTTTCCGCAACGGTATAGAAAGTCCATTTCACGATAGATCTTTCTCGGATTTACATCGGCCAAACAAAACTTTGAAGGCAACTGAATATTCAGTGTTTCATAAATCATATTGGCTATCACACATTCCCATCCAGAGAACTTGGAGCGTTTCACAAAAGGTTCGACAACTTCCACAAAAGCTTCGGCATTCCGGTATTTCTTGACTTCGTGAAGAGAGATGTTTTCCAAAATCTCATGCAAAAGGATACCCACTTCGCTTCCTGCAGGGATCGTATGAGATGTTTTTTCTGTTGCATTGAGGTCATGAGGAGCGTCATGGCTTAATGATTCAAGTACACTTTCCTGCATTTCCGCTTTTGGCGTTAGAGAGGTAAAGGATTCGATCGTTTCAGCCGCAAGATCTATGATTAACGATTTTGGAGGAATTAGCTCGTCAGTGTTAGGAAAAGAGGAAAAAGAGCCGTTTTCAACAGACGTTTTCAGGTTTATTCCCCCATCGGTCGTCAACGAGACAGTCATGAGCGAAGGATATGAAGAGATTAAATATTCCAAGGCAGCGCCGTTTTCGTTCTCGATATTATTGTAAACAGCTTCATAAGAATCGTTGTGATGCAGCCTTGCTAAAAGCAATTCAATCGGAGACGCTGATCCAAATGGCACAGCCTTTGGCTCCTCATAAATGATCACGGGAACATATAAACGAAGCTTTGCTCGTGTCATTGCCACATAAAGCTGCCGCATCTTCTCGGCGTCGATTTCTTCACAATGCTTTTTATATTGAAGATCTGAAGAGTCTAGAGGAGCATATAAAAGGGACGCATTCTCTTGTTGAACCGCAATCAACTGATGTTCTAGCAATCTTGTCCTTTTGGCTATGCCGAGGGCGAAGACGACGTCAAACTCTAATCCTTTACTCACATGTGTCGTTAATATATTGACCCCTTCTTCGAAAACATCGATGTAGCTCATGATCCGTTCATCATCGGTCCTGGATAGCACATCTACTTTGTCGAGGAAATCAATCAAGCCATAGGGGGAGAGGTGCTGAGCATACTCCTCGGAGATCAGCAGGTCAGCCAAATCTTGCCACTGCCGATAAAAATCAGTCCCACCAGACTCTCTTAAAAGCCTTTCAGCCACTTGCTGTCCATTCCAGCGACTCTGCATGAACTCAGAATAAAACAGAGAAAAACCGTGTTCTTTGAGAATTTGCTTCAGACGGTTGCATTGTTCCAGTATGGGTAACAACCTATCTTCATCCTCAAAATTCAAAAGGTTTTCATGGGTCATCCCAATGGGACGCCCGCTTAAAGCAATGTTAAGAGAGCTTCTATCTTGATAGTGCAAAATCCCATCGATCAGCTCCCTCATAGCTTCAACAACCGTTGACTTGCTTAGATCTTTCCCTCTTTGCGGCCTGACAGGAATATTTCTTTCTTTAAGATATTCCGAGAGCCTTTCTGTCTGGTATCTATCCGCCACCAAAATGGCACATTGGCTAAAAGAGATCCCCTGCTGCTGTTTCAACAAGATAATTTCATCCGCTATCTTGGGAAAGAAGTGGGATTCCTCAACATTTTTCGCCCCTTTCGTGCCGGTCTTGGCTATGACAAAGTGCAAGCACGGATCAACCTCTCCTTTTTCTTCCTTTCCAGCCTTCACCTCTCTGAAAGGGAGAGAGCCGGAATTTCGTGGAAGGGAAAACAGACTGTTTGTCCTGGAAAACAATGTGTTCAACGCTTGAATCAAGGGAGGGACAGAACGATAATTTGTATCTAGTGTCACGTGGGCTGCTGCCCCCAACTTTTCTGCAGCTTTCAAATACGTGTAGATGTCAGCTTGACGGAAAGCATAGATAGACTGTTTAGGGTCACCGACCAACTGTAAGAAACCTTTCCAAGACTCTCCTGTGAACAGACTAGAGAAAATATCCCATTGAATGGGGTCAGTGTCTTGAAACTCGTCGACGATGACAACGGAAAAACTATCTCTTACTTCCGCGGCAAAAAAGGGAATAGCAACAGCATTCTTCATCTGAACAAGCAGATCATTGTGACCGAATATTTCCTCTTGTTCTTGATACCCTTTCAAAAATGTCCGACAATCGTCAATCACCCTCGAAAATATTGACACAGCACTTCTTGCTTGCTCGATGATAGGATTTAACATCTGTTGCAACATTTCAACTAAGCCGGGATAACGCAACGCCTCTGTCAAAGGCTTTTTCTTAACCTTCATGTTTTCCAGGTTAAATGAGGCGGCAACGCATAATCCATCGTCAATCAATACTTCAAAATCTTTGTCTGCCCACAAATCCTTTTCCAAAATTGCCGCTAGTCGCTCCACCTTACCCAAAAACGGTTCTTTAACTGTCCCATCGCGAGCGTGCAGCCCTTTGTAAGATTGCGCCAATGCTAGGATATCAGTGACAACATTTTCCGCTGCATATCGCGTTTCGATCTTTGATCTGCATTCCTGAAATCGTGTTAAAAGGTCAGCGTATGTAGGGGAGAGAACGACATCGATCCCTTTAGTCACCTCTTTAAGAAGCTCCGCCTCGAGAAGATCTTCCCTATGCTTAAATCTTTTCATCAAAATCTTCAGTTGCTCCGGACTGTAATGCGGCATTGCCAGCTGGGAGCGGAGAAAATCGCGAATTCCCGTCATGAGTTTGATCTCATATTGAGATGTCTCTTCACATGAGATTGCATGAAAGCCTATTTGTGCATCGACAGCAAACGTTTTTAGCATTTTCCAGCAGAATCCGTGGATTGTGTAGATTTGCGCTCGATCAAACGAAAAGAGAGCGTGTTCGAGCTGCGTTTTAGCCCGTTTAACCGATTCTGAACCTTTCTCAATATAATCAAGAAGATAGTCCGGAATAATATCGGAAGGATGCCGAAGGAACTCTAAATTTCTTTCCAAGTTAGAGCGTATCCGCTTTTTTAAATCACGCGTAGCAGACTTTGTAAACGTCACAACAAGAATTTCTTCTATAGGGATGGCCGCTTCAGGGTCGATCAGCAGACGGGCGACGATATTCTCGATAGCAAAAGTCTTCCCTGTCCCTGCAGAGGCTTCTATCAATAGGTTACGACGGACAGACTGCCCCCTATCCAGGACTGAAAAAGTTTGGGAAATTGAGTGTAACAATAGGCCTCTTGGATGACTAAAATAATCCCGAAAGGGGACGAACCCTTAGGGACTGAAAAGAAATAACATACATGATTGGCCAGCGCCGAAGCCCGGCGGTTGAACGATCGTGTATGTTATCCTTTTCCAGTCCCTTAGTGATACAAAAGATCTAAGATACCTTAGAACGTCCAGCCGATACCGACACCTAGCTGTAGAGAACTAAAGTCTACATCATTTCTGTATACAAAAGGATCCGTTTCTTCTTTATGAAAGTAAAACTTTTGGTACATGTAGTTGAAAAAGCCCTCTAGGAAGAATCCGTCGCAGTAGTGATAAACGAAACCTGTTTTAACAATAGCTCCGGTGTTATTAGCCGAAGTTTTTTCATGAACGTATTCGGAGTGATCTTTTGTGTTTAGGAAGCTGTAGCACGCGCCAAGACCGAAATACACTTCAGTATCTTGACAGACAGTATAGATATACTTGACACCTAAAGTGATCGGTACGAAGCTTAAATGAGTCTTTCTTCCGCTGCCGCAACCGATTGCCTCGCCGTTTGCAAAGGTATATGAACCATCTAACCATATGCTCCAGCATTTGTAATCCCAGCTACCTTGTAGTGTAAATGAAGGAAGAGCATAGCCATAGATACGTCCTACCTTAGAATCTAGAGGAAAAATAGCCGCATACTGAGCTTCAAGTGAAAATGCGTTACAGCAAAAATCATCTATGCCTTCATCGTAATAGCATTCATCATAGCAACATTCATCGATCGCCGATACTGGTGCAGAGAAAAATGGACAAAAGATGATCGTCGCAATAATTAGTTGTAAAAAATTCTTCATCGTAAACCTTTTGTAACGCAACATGCTTGTTTTGAAAAAACACCATACTTTTACACAATGTATCTATCCGATAGATTTTTTGCAATTAAGAAGGTGTCTGATGAGACTCCTACTAAAAATTCACTGAACGAACAAAACGTAAAAACACAAATATAAAAAAATACTGACAAAAAAAATTCATATTCTAAGTGGTGAGATTACCGACTTTTGACAACGATTCAACCCCGGGGCTTTCACATGGACTTGAAGAACGAGGATACCAGTGCTCTTTGATAGCCCTTATTGATGATACCACAGGATAAACCCATTATAAATTTGTTGAAATAGAAGCGACAGAAGCTTATATAAAAACCGCATAGGGATACTTCTGCAAATATGGAAAACCATTAGCTTTTTACTCTATACTGCTTCTTGTTGGAAGTTGAAATTTTTAGCTGCTTCAAAGCCACGGGATT
>JBAWZJ010000041.1:0-11351 GCA_037143085.1 Parachlamydiaceae bacterium
AAACTCGAGGGAAATTTTCCAACTTTCAACTGGAATCAGTATATACTGGTTCCAGTTGAAATTTGGAAAATTTTGGCTAGCTTGAAAGCTCTTTTGGATAACTTCAGAGTTGTAAGAAATCTGAAGTTGTCATCCACAACTCCAAAGAGTATGGATGACAAAACACGATTCTCGTCTACTTACTGTTTGCAACAAGAGACGCAACTTTTAACTGATCAAGCAAACTATCGTAAGATTCGTTTTTGTCCTTCACAGTCTTTCGAAGCGTTTTTATCTCATGTTGGAGATTTGCCACTACTTTCTCCAAGGCAATACATTTATCACTCAGACCGACTTGTCGTTGGTCAAAGCCTTTAATTACAGCGTTTAAAGCTGTGTTATTTTCTTTTATTCCTCGATTTTGTTTATCAATAGCTTCTTGACATCCCTCTACGCCTCTTGACCGCGCCACTGCTTCAGCGTTAATTCTACCCTTCAAAACATTCTCTAACGAGTTAACTTCTAGTTGGAGGTCATATTCAGAAATAGTAGTTTCTCTTCCTACTCTCGTAAACGTTTGCAAAACAGCCCGACCACATTTCACAGCACAATAGGCGGCAGCTAAGGAAGCTACAGTAGAATTCTCTGATGTATTTTTAAATGCATATACAAGCGATCCTCCAATCAACGTTGTTTTTGCTAGGTGGTATAATTTAGAGAGGCCTCTACTTCTAGATAAATCGACGAGTGCTGTCTTAAAGAACATAGGACCGCAACCGCCAACGACAGCAACGCCAACATCCGTAGACAAGATCGACCGGACATCTTTAAAAAGATTTTTATCCACATACTCAAAACAATCTCTCGCAATTATTTGAAGTCGAGTAGTCTCAGGAGCATAAGCCTTTAAAGAATGAGCATAATCCGCGATACAAGCAGATATAGAATCAGGACATGTAGTAGCAGTTGAACCAGAAAACCAATTCATATAAATCCTCCAAAGTTAAAACCGACCTGCACCTCATCAACGGCGCCCTAAAAAGTGTTAATTCCACCATTTATACAGCTATTTTTCAGCCTATTTTGTTCAAGTATGCCGGAAAAAAGCCACAAAAATTGAAAACAACACAATTCCATTTCGTACATTGCTACGACGCAAGTTGGATTGAAATTAAAACAATAGGATTTAACAGAACGTTAAAAAAAAAGCACGTAAATAAGATTAAAAAAATAATTATACAAATAGAATATGATTGAATATTTGAAATTTCGGTTGTTTGAATAGTATCTACTAAGGTTGACTTTTTGGCAGTTTGAAAGCTCCCGCGATTGAACAAGAAAGAAAAATCGCTATACCATCAATGAACCCGTTACAGTAATAACTCAATAGCACTATGAATTTTAAATTCTAATCATTATAATTTTTTATACACCATTTTAAATTTTATAAAAAACAGGGGCTGTTATGAACATTAACGAAAGTCTAAAATTTTCAACAAAATCTTTTGAAGAAATAGGCTATCGTCACGACCAAACAACACATATCGCTGGTGGGGCTCCTGCGATTACATTCAACCCGAATATAAAATAAAACAACTAGTAGGAAAAATTCCAAACAACCCCAAAATAGAGTATATCGATAATAAAATAAAAGTGACCTTATACTCAAACGGTCACGCTACAGTCCAAGCAGCAGCAGCCCAGGTGTTTCCTTATGGGCAGCACGCTTCTGCTGCTAAGGCTGCTCATTACCCCGCTGCAGCACCTCCTCGTACAGATTTAGAAAAACTTCTTTTATGCCAAGATGAAGCTGAAGTAAAACGTTGGATAACAAACAAACTCAACGAAATCGGAGTGAAACCTGTTGCACGACTTGATATTTATAACCCCGGAGAAAGCATTCTTTTTCGCCAAGTAGAAAAACTTACAAAACTATTGAGGCAAGAGGACAAAGATGAAGAGAGAAAAAATGCGTGTCAATCACTTATAGATAGGATTGGGCATTTTTTTACACGAGACAATAATCATCCTAGATTGCCTAGAGAAGATGCCCAACGAGTTTTTTTTCACCAGTAAAAATACTTATTTGGAAGGCTTTTCAACAAGAAGCAGTATATACTGGTTCCAGTTCAAAATGAGAATTTTGGCTGCATCAAAGCCCCGAGGTTGAAACATCGCAAGTTAGTTAACATTAATCGATCCCCGGGGCTTTGGCACGCTAGAAATGTCAAATTTCGAATCCTATTCGGTTTAGGAAATCTGAATTTTTAAATCTTTCAATTGTTGTGAAGCAACAGATGCTGGACACTCCAACATCAGATCACTTGCCTTTTGTGTTTTCGGAAAAGCGATGACATCGCGAATGTTTTCCGTATTCGTCAAGATCATCATCACTCTATCAAGACCTAATGCTATACCTAAGTGAGGAGGCGTTCCATAGCTTAAGGCCTCGATAAAGAAACCAAATTTTTCTTTCAATTCTTCCGGCTTAAGATTCAATCTTTCGAAGATTTTCTGTTGTAAGTCGCTATCATGGATTCGTTGAGAGCCCCCACCAATTTCATAACCGTTAAGGACCAAGTCGTAACCGGAAGAGCGCATCTTTAAAGGCTCTGTTTCTAACAGATGAAGATCGGCAAGATTAGGAGATGTGAACGGGTGATGCTCGCTATCAAGTCTTCCCTCATCAGCATTCCAGCTAAACAATGGAAAATCTGTCACCCATAGAAATTCATAAACACCTTCGGGTATCAAGTTTCTCTCTCGAGCAATATGGCGTCGTAAATGGTCTAATCCTTGATTTGCACGGGAGGGAAGATCTGCGACCATGAAAATTAAGTCTCCATCCTCTACACCCATAGCAGCAATCAACTCTTTCTGTAACTCATCAGAGAAAAACTTAACAATATTTGATGTCAACTTCCCTTCTTGCATTTTCATCCATGCGAGCCCTTTAATACCAAGGCGTCCTACAAGAGTGGTGTAATCATCAATTGTCTTTCGGGAGATATCCGCGCCCCCTTTCACACACACACCTTTGACAACGCCACCATTCTTAAGTTGCTCAAGAAATACTGAAAACTCAGAACGAGAAGCTATGTGATCCAGTTGAACTAATTCCATTCCAAAACGAAGATCAGGTCTATCGCACCCATATTTATCCATGCATGTCTTATGTGACAGACGACGGAAAGGCGTCTGGATATCAATCCCTACACACTCCTTAAAGAGTGTTTTTACCAATCCTTCAATGATCAACATTAGATCGTCTGGAATACCAAAACTCATCTCTATATCTATCTGCGTAAACTCAGGCTGTCTGTCTGCACGTAAATCTTCATCGCGAAAACATTGGGCTATTTGGAAATAACGGTCCATCCCCGCAACCATCAGTAATTGCTTAAAAATCTGTGGAGATTGAGGCAATGCAAAAAAAGTTCCTGGATAGATTCTCGATGGCACTAAATAATCTCTAGCCCCTTCCGGTGTCGACTTACCTAAAATGGGTGTTGAGATCTCCAAAAACCCTTGACGATCGAGGTACTGTCTTGTTGCTAACATTGCACGATGTCTTTGAACGAGCTTGCTTGCAATATCGCCCCGCCGGATATCAAGATACCGGTATGTCAAACGCAACTCCTCATTGACATCAAGATTTTCATCGGAGATTGAAAAGGGTGGTGTTTTCGATTTAGAAAGAATTTCGATTTCTTCAACTTGCACTTCAATTGTCCCTGTAGCCAACTTAGGATTTTCCATCCCTTGTTGACGAGGAATAACAACACCGCGTACGGATATTACCCATTCGGAACGGAGTTTCTCTCCAATGGCATGCGCCTGTGGATTTTTCTCCGGATCGAAGACAAGCTGTGTCAAACCATACCTGTCCCGTAAATCTATAAAAATGAGTCCGCCATGGTCTCGACGTCTATTGACCCACCCAGATAGCGTTACCTTTTTTCCAATAGACTCGTGTCGTAATGCGTTACAATCGTGTGTTCTGCGATAATCAAACATGTTTCTTGCCTAAAATTTCAACTACTTCAGCTAACGGAATAGATTGTTTCTCTCCCGATGCCATTTCTTTAAGTTCTATAATCCCTGTTTTTAACTCATTATCCCCTATCACTGCCACATAGGTTGCTTGTACATGGTTGGCGTATTGCATGATTTTATTCATCTTTCTATCGCTGAAATCCATCGTAGAGACAATTCCTTTTTGTCTCAGCTGATGCAATAACGCAAATGAGGCGTGTTTTGCTTCCTGCCCAAGAGCAATCAAGAAAACGGCGGGCTTTGGAGATTGAGGAAGAGGTATCTCTTGCTTCAACATTGTCTGAATGATTCTTTCTATACCGGAACCAAAACCTGTAGCCGGCAAATCGGGTCCGCCGAGAGTTTTAATCAGAGTGTCGTAACGTCCTCCACCTGCAATGCTATTTTGAGCCCCAAGTACTCCTGCAACGATTTCAAACACAGTTTTATTGTAGTAATCGAGCCCTCTCACAAGCGATGTATTGATCTGAAAAGGAATATTCAACCCTTTTAACAACTTTTGGACAGACTCAAAGTGATCGCGACACTCATCATTCAAAAAATTCAAAATTGATGGAGCCCCTGCAACAATAGTTTGATCTTTAGGGTCTTTCGAGTCGAGAATACGGAGGGGATTTACTTCTAGTCGTACTTGACTCTCAGCCGAAAGGTCGGCGCGGTATTGACTCAAATAGTTGAGCAATTCAGCGCGAAATGCCGCTCGACTTTCTTTATCTCCAATAGAATTTATCGTGAGATTTAAATTTTTTAGTCCCAAACGGTGGTATAGGGTATACAGCATATCGATCATTTCAACATCCTGCTCCGGAGAGCCGCTTCCGATAGCTTCAGCGCCAAACTGGTGGTGCTGCCGATAACGCCCTGCTTGAGCACGCTCATAACGAAACATCGGGGCTATATAGTAGATTTTATGAATTGGCGCCGCCTGCTGCAGCTGCCCTTCAATGAATGCACGCATCGCCGAGGCTGTCCCTTCTGGGCGCAACGAAATCGATCGATTGCCTTTATCCAAAAAAGTATACATTTCCTTAGAAACGATGTCTGTTGTCTCTCCTACAGCGCGCTGAAATAGTTCTGTCCTCTCAAAAACAGGGGTCCTTATTTCATGAAACCCATAAGCTTTCGTCACTTGTCGGATCTCAGACTCGACGTGTTGCCATAGATGAGTAGAACGCCAAGCTTCAGAGCCATTCTGAGGAAGATCACCTTCAGGAAGAAGATCGAATACGCCGGGAGCGCTAGGAGTTGTCATAATAGTTAACCTTTAATTAGCTGTTTCATTGCGCTTAATATTTCATTGATTTTTCTCTGACAGTTTTTCTCTCCTTCTTCAACAGAAAGAGCTTTTTTCTCCGAGACGCCGCAGTACAACTTAATCTTTGGCTCTGTCCCGGAAGGGCGAATCACAACCTTTGTTCCATCAACAAGCCAGAATGTTAGAACATCGGAAACAGGTAAAGTTATTTTAGTTGTCGAATGACTTTTCAGATCGGTTTTTAGAGATGTTTGGTAGTCATCAATCGTAGAAACATCCACACCATTAATTTGTTGAGGCAAATGTTGGCGCAGCTGCTCCATGCTTACTCGCATCTGGTCTTTACCTTCTTTACTTTCTTCAAACTTCAACGACAAAAGACCTTCTGCATGAACTCCATATTTGCGGTATAAATCATGCAATAAATCCAGAAGAGTTTTTCCCTGGCGTTTAGCATGTAAAGCGGCTTCACAAGCAAGAGCTGCTATGAGGATTCCATCTTTGTCCCTTGTCTGAGTGCCAAGGAGATAGCCGCAAGAATCTTCTCCTCCAAATACGTAGGTATACCCTTCAGGATCACTTTCCCAACGAAAAATCTCTTCAGCGATATACTTAAAACCGGAAAGGACATCGACACATTTTTTCCCGTAGGCATCACAGATTGTCTTAAAGAGTTCCGTTGTCACAATGGTTTTAACAAAAGCCCCTTTTGCTGGCATCTTACCATTGTTAACCAATGCCTCACAGACATGAGCCAACAAAATGCAGGCGACTTTATTGCCGTCGAGCTGAACATATGTCCCATTGTGGCGAACGACGATCCCTACACGATCAGCATCAGGATCTGTGGCGACCAAAATGTCCCCCTCCACGGCTTTCAATGTCTCAACCCCAAGAGCCAAAGCATCTTTTTCTTCAGGATTTGGATAGCTTGCTGTAGGAAAATCTCCATCCGGAATAATCTGCTTATCCACATAAGTAATATTTGGAAAACCCCACCCGCGCAGCATCTTTTCAATGAGGGTGATCCCGGTTCCATGAAGACTGGTGTAAACAACCTTCAGATCTTTACCGTATTCTCGATTCTCTGTTGGATAATGCTGCAGCTTCACACATTCAATAATATATGGATCGTCCACATCGTCAGAAACAAGAGATATCAAGGGATGATCGATCGCCGATACAGTTTTTACCATTCCAGGATCTGTCACTTTATCGACTTCTTCAATAATCCCAATATCATGAGGCGGTAACACTTGTCCGCCATCTTTCCAATACACTTTATATCCATTATATTGAGGCGGATTGTGAGATGCAGTGATCATCACTGCTGTCGTGCAATGCATAAATCGACACCCAAAAGAAACAAGAGGTGTTGGCCTCAAATCCTTGCACAAATAAACACGAATTCCATTACCTGCAAAAACCTTAGCAGTTTCTTCGGCGAATGTTTTAGAATGATGTCGTGAATCAAAACCGATGAAAGCGGAGTGTCCTTCAGGAGGCGCCGGCTGCTTATTGACGTAGTTTGCCAAACCTTGCGTTGCCGCACGGACGGTGTAATCGTTCATCCGATTCGATCCAACATCCATCGTTCCACGCATCCCTCCGGTTCCAAAGGAAAGTGTTGTATAAAAAGCATCAGTCGCTTCTTTTGGATTATTTTGCACAAGTTGACGAACAGTGTCTTTCGTCGCTTCATCGTAGCACCCATCCAACCAAAGGGAGATGTTTTTTGCTGCTTCAGGATCGACTTGATCCATTGACTGTTTCACAACCCTTCTCCCGTTACATCACGCTCCAACTGAGGTTGAATCTCTTCAAAAGGGACAACCGGAGCATCGCAAGAAATTCCTTCACAATGTTTAGCTGCTTCTTTCCACGCTTCCGGTGATTTTAAATTTTCTGCCCACCAAGGAAATGTACGGCATTGGGTTGGTCGAACCTGATAAATTTGACACTTCTTGTCTTTCAAAAAAATGCAGTCATACGTTTCTTTTTTCTCAACTAGCGAGTAACGGCCATAAACAGAGCGCAAATAGCGTTTACCAAAATCTTTAACGGTCATTCCAAGATGTGAAGCTATCGTTTCAATCTCTTCTTTTGTGACCCAAGCATAGCCGGGGCCCCCGGTGCAACATTGACCGCACTCTGTACATTTAAAACGGAGTCCTTCAGAGTACCAAGGCTTTTCGTTCGACAACACTTTAAGTGGCTCGCTCATTGCTTTAATCCCTTCCATCATTATTAAAAATTTGTTTAACTCCAGCAACAATAAAAAGAATCAAAAAAACAATACAAACAATTCCAACAACAGAAGCTTCAACAAAAAGACCTGCGGCTAAATATATTAATGACACAAAAACCTCATACAAATTAGTGTATGATCGTACCTGAAATAAAAAGCCTTGTCAAGAAGCTTTCTTGTATGTTAGCCTGGACGTTTTCATCTTCTATAAGAGGACATTATAATAATGAATATACCAAAGCAAAGAGAACACTGGAGCTCCCATTTAGGTTTTGTTTTAGCCGCCGCTGGTTCGGCCATCGGCCTTGGTACTTTATGGAAATTCCCCTATGTAACTGGGGAAAATGGTGGAGGCCTTTTCGTTTTAGCTTATATTTTTTGTACACTTTTCATTGGTATCCCAGTCTTCATGGCTGAACTGATCCTAGGGAGAAAAGCGCAAAGAGGTGCCGTTGGAATCTTCGCTTCTTTATCAAATAATTCTACAGCATGGAGAGGCGTTGGCTGGCTTGGCGTGATCACATCTTTTCTGCTTATGTCTTTTTATAGTGTTCTCGCTGGCTGGGGATTAAGTTATGTATTTATGTCGCTAAATGAATTCTATAAGGGAATGACTCCAGAACAAATAGGAAATACGTTCGAACTTTTATCAACATCTGGAGATATCACTCTATTTTGGCACTTGGCATTTACTACCATGGTTGTCGGCGTTGTTTTTCAAGGGGTGCGCCAAGGGGTCGAGTATTGGAACAAATTTATGACTTCCACTCTCCTGGTGTTAATGCTTTGCCTCTGCATTTATAGCTGCACGCTAGATGGTTTTCAACAAGCTATCCACTTTATCTTTTACCCAGACTTCTCAAATTTTAAATCTTCAGGGATCCTCGAAGCTCTTGGTCTCTCTTTCTTTACGTTAAGTCTTGGACAAGGGATCATGTTAACTTACGGTAGCTACATGCGCCACACAGAGGATATTCCTAAAACAAGCTTTATTGTTGCTTTTATGATCATCATCGCTTCACTGCTAGCAGCTATGACGATTTTCCCTGTTATATTCACCTTCAATGTCCCTCCGGCTGGTGGAATTGGCCTCGTATTCAAAACTCTACCCGTATTATTCGCTAAACTACCGGCAGCCCTCCTGATATCAACAACATTTTTCATTCTGTTTGTTTTCACTGCTCTGACCTCTGCTATCGCAATGGTTGAAACTGTGGCAGCAAACTTTATAGACCTTTACGGATGGTCACGGAAAAAAGCTGTTCTCACAACAGGAGTTGCCTCCTTTATTTTTGGTATTCC
Organism: Parachlamydiaceae bacterium; assembly: GCA_037143085.1. GTDB lineage: Bacteria > Chlamydiota > Chlamydiia > Chlamydiales > Parachlamydiaceae > JBAWVE01. Next base: position 8,841 of record JBAWZJ010000041.1, read on the forward strand.
AAGCGCTCTTTCAGGGACAGATTGGCTCTTTGCCCGATGGCCTCAGATTTTCGGAACAACTTTCTTCTCGACGGTCAATGACTTGATCTCGATCTGGCTGATGCCTCTAGGGGGATTATTAGTTTCTGTCTACACCGGTTGGTTTTTAGACCGCGCTATCAGCCGTGAAGAATTTGAGGCTGGAACGAAGTATAAGTGGCTATGGAGACCGTGGCTATTCTTCATGCGTTGGATTGCTCCTGTCGCCATTTGCCTCATCTTGATGCAACAGGCAGGTCTTGTCAATGTAGACCTCCTTTTCCAAGTGGGTGGAATCGAGAAATAGAAGTCTATTCGAACAAAAATAGTAATGGAAGGATGAGGAAAATGATATTTTCTTCATCCTGCCGTAGATCCTTCTGTCTATCATGCGGAATCGCATTTAAAATTCCTCCTCAATCGCCGATGTTCATTGACATCTGATCTGAACTGTGATAAAACAACCGAACTTCTTTGCTAATCTCCTATTTAGGATCCAGATGACCGACCTTCTTCACGAAAAAGACAACCGACATAGTGTTCGAGAAACATCTGACGAACCCGTTTTCGATGAAGAATCAGATAGAGAGCCTCCCAAAACTCCAGTCTCAAAAGAACCACTAAAGAGCATACGATGGGGTATTGCCACGACGATATTTATCTCTTTCTTGTCGCTAATGGCAATGGTTGCATTTTGTATTTACCTAAGAATAAGCAATCAAAGTAAGGAAGATGAGACCAAAGCTGCAAGAGGTGTTGCTGATGTCGCCATGGCGATGACTTATGCCCAATTCAAACAAGTACAACCTCAAAATCAAAATTGGTCTTACTCGAAGCTCATTAAAACAAATCTAAGGGCTATTCTCCCTCACGACTCTGGGTCCTTAGCCAACATCGATATTCATGGTCAATTTATCGATTTCCCTTACATGCTGAGAATCTATGAAAGCAACAAACAGCCTTATTTCGTGGTGATTGCACAACCAAAAAGAGAGTCGTTCTATTCGTTTATGCCCCAAGCCTCCATAGCCATTGATTCCCGATCATTAGAGTTACATAAAATCCAAGATCTCAAGGCCCTCAATCGGCTACTTGTCGACTCAAAAAACCTCGATGGAATCAATATCGATGAGATTTCTTCTATTATACAACAAGGGGAACTTATCCCCTTAAATAGATTGGCTGATGAAAATAAAAAAGAATTTGTTCCTCCGAAAGCCCTTGGAATGATGCGTCCTGGAGCCGACAATAAAATATATAATGCTCCTCGCTATTATCTATTCGGAGAGATTTTACTAGAATCGGCAATTGCCCTAACACATTTTCAACAAGAGATCAAAAACAAACCCCGAGAAACAGAGGAAGTGTTAGCAGCCATTGCCAAATTCCCGGATTTTATTTTTTATTCATCTGCGGGGATAGAACATACTTTAGAATTGCGCGAAACCTTAGCCACAATCAAACCAAACGAGAAATTTCTACTTGCTTACTTACAGTTTAATGACGAGAAAAAAATTATCGGATCTCACCTACTTATCGATGAGATAGCCTCTGATATTGCAATGGAAGAGCTTCCTATTGAGAATGAAGAAATATCTACTATTAATGATCAAACTCATCACAAATTCTCCCTTTCGGAAGAAGCCGAAGATGTCGACTTTGACGATCGCCTATTTTTACAACTCTCTTCCTTATCCCATACACGTCAACTCGCCTTGATGTCTATTGGCGATGAAATCATCGATCTGGTGGAAAGTCAGTCGCATTCCTCTCAACCTGATTTTACCGAAACATTCACAAAATTAGGGCAAGAGTACATCGAAATATCCGAAGATCAAGATGAAAAAATATTCAGAAGGTTTAATATTCTCACCCGAGATTATCAATACTTCTCTGCAGCCCGTTTCCTCAATTTTATTAAAGCTACAGACCTTAAATTTTCCTTTGAAAAATATCTGGAAGCCTTATCCGTTACGACTGCAGCACATCAGGCCTCTAAAGAGTCTGTAGATGCACAACTTAAAAAAATTGAGAGCAGTAACTCGTGGAATGAATTGGAAAACGCGGCCATCAATACCTCCACCCTTTTGCAATTCGATAAAGTTTCTAATGAAGAACGTTTAATTGCTTGGCAAGATGCTGCCTGGTCTGCGGTAGCTCAAAAGATAAATGCATTTATTCTACCCGAAACAGGTGCCAACTTGAATAATGAATTCACTAAAAAAGATTTTGAATCGCTTGTGAATATATTAAAGGCTATGTGGATAACAAATCCCCTCATTTATGACTTTTACACCGTAGCATTCAGCTTGCGAATGCAAAAGGATATGTAGTCGCCCCTGAAAAAGTCATTCTTTGAATATCCGGAAGATCGAAGATCGCGAGTTGTTTATTCTTAATATTTAAAAAAATCTCAGTTTGATTAAGTTTTTCTGTGCCTATACTGATTCCAGTTGAAAGTTGGACTTTTTGGCTAGCTTGAAAGCTCCCGCG